>JBNAIF010000200.1:0-24769 GCA_050043595.1 Nitrososphaeraceae archaeon
TATTACTCCTCTAATAAGTATAACAAATGCAGAAAGAAGTAACTGGTCCCACTTAACCGAAGGGTTCAAATCCCACTGACCCCAAAACTAACCTGTCTCTTTATTTAGTCCCATTTTGATATTATAATGAAAATGAGCAAAGTTACAAACTCAAATTCTTTGTTAGATATAATTTCTGACAATGTTGAGAAAGGTGAATTAAGTCCCTATCTCTTGTTTAAATATTCAATTAAAACTGAATTAACAAGAAAATATTATGAAAGAAGGTTAAGAAGATTTTTTGATTTTATTGAATTTGATTCTGCAAATAAAGATATTGAGAATAGATGTAATAATTTTGCAGAAAAAGCAAAAAGTAACACTAATTGGACATTAAGTCAAATTATTAGATTTTTACAATATCAAAAAGAACGAGTTGAAAAAAGTGAAATCACCGCAGCTACTTTGAAGAATTTTGGTAAATCAATAAAAGTGTTTTGTGATATGTCTGATATTTCACTTCCTTGGAAGAAAATAACAAGAGGACTTCCAAATTCAAGACAAGCAGCAAATGATAGAGCACCTACAATTGAGGAAATTAGAAAATTAGTAGAATATCCAGATAGAAGAATAAAACCAATTGTCTATACAATGGCCTCTTCTGGAATACGTTTGGGAGCGTGGGATTATCTAAAATGGAAACATATAATTCCAATTAAAGACGGAAAAGAAGAAAAAATAATTGCAGCAAAAATCATAGTTTATGGTGGGGAAGAAGATGAATATTATTCTTTTATTACTTTTGAAGCATATTCTGCATTAGAAGATTGGATTAATTTTAGAAAAGAATATGGTGAAAAAATTACTAGAGAATCCTGGCTCATGAGAGACATATGGCAAACCACAAATGTTAATCATGGAGCAAAATGGGGATTGGCAACATGTCCAAAGAAATTGAATCATTCTGCAATAAAACGAATTCTCGAAAGAGGTCTCTGGTCACAAGGCATAAGAAAATCTCTTGCAAAAGGAGAAAAAAGACATGAATTTAAAGCAGCGCATGGATTTAGAAAATTCTTTAAAACTCGAGCAGAACAAGTTATGAGACCAATCAACGTAGAATTAACGTTAGGACATGATATTGGATTGTCTGGTTCTTATTATAAACCAACAGAAAAAGAAATTTTTGAAGATTATCTAAAAGCAATTAGTTTACTATCGATAAATAATAATCAAGAAAATCTTGAAAATCAAATTTCTGAATTAAAAGAAAAAAGCAAAGATAATGAATATATTATAAAATCCAAATTAAGTGAAAAAGATTTGCAAATTCAAGAACTTAGAAAGAATGATAGGGCAAAGGAAGATGCATTATCTCATCTTTCAGACCAATTAGTGATGTTATCTGAAAGAATTCAAGAGCTAGAAAGAAAACAATCAAAATAATTCACAACTACATTCTATAGGCTTTAAAAACCTAGGTTAAGGCGGGAACAGTGAATTATGCGAATATATAAAATCAACTATTAAAAATTATTCCCAAAAATGAATACCAAAATTGTTATTGGAGTATTATTAAAAGTTACATTTTTTTATCATTATTGATATCATTTTATTTATCCAATTGATAATAGAATTATCAAAAATATTCAGTATTTTTTCTACATTAATTTGATTGAATTTTAGAATTTGATTTAAATTCTTGTTATGTTTTTACTTAACTGGATTTCCTTTTTTTAATTGCAAAAATTCCAAACTGATTTCGTATATGAGTTCTTGTTTTAATATACTGTCCTAAACCGACTAATTTTTTACCATGTATTATTTTATGTTGTTTTTGTGTCATTCCTTCTAAATTTTCTTTTGAATTATCCAATTTATTTCCATTTCGATGGTGTATTGCAGCGCATGGTAACAAACAACAGTTATTATATTCTTCAAATTTTAATCGATGTTCAGGAACATAACCTTTGCTATCTGCTAGATGATGATCTGTTTTTAGGATAAATCGATATCCATTTGTTACATGATATCCACCCTTTAACCCTTTTTTACCTCTGTTGTTATGACCTTGAATATACTTTGATTTTCTTCCCCATCGATCATATTTTCGTTTAGTAAATCTACATCCACAAGCACAATAAATAAATTCTTCAAAGAGTATTTCTTTACGTTTTCCATAATTATATGGTCTTCTTCCTATATTCGCATGTTTCTTTATATAGTATCTTGGTTCACTTTTAATAGGATTATCATTCCGTATTCTGTATTTTGATAATGTTTTACCACATCCACATTTACAATAAGTAAATTCAATAAACCCGTATTTACATTGGATAGATTCTGCATCATTATATTTGGGCAATTCATTACTAGACATATTATATTGATACTCTTTTCCTCTGTTTTGATGACCTGAAATAAATTTCATAATTCTACCTTTCTCATTGTACTTCGATCTGGTAAAGCCACAATTACATCCACAATAAATAAAATCTAAATAATTACCATCACTGAATTTTTGAATCTTATCTTCTATTGTTTTTGGTGATGGTTTCAATTCTACGAGTTTATGACAAATCTTACAAACCGTAAATAAGTTATTCAAAGAATCTAATCCTTTTGATCTTTTAGGTATTACATGATGCACTTCTAAGTTTGTGAATTGTTTTAAGCAGATCTGACAAATGTATTTATCACGTTCTAATACTTCTTGTTTTATCTTATTCCAATTCATCTTAAAAACTTGTCTTTGATTAAAATATTGATTGTTTCTAAAAAATATTATTACTTGTTAATAAAGATCTTTCGGATTTACAAATAACTTGTTTTTTTCATCCGGCTCATTGAAACTCTATTGATTTATTTACAAATTCTTTATACGTTTCTGGTATTGCTAAACAAAAACCAATATGAACACAATCATTTTTACCATCCATAGAACATCTTAATTGTTTATCAATGTAAATTGTAACAATTCTCTTTTCCAATTTTCTTCTATCGATAATTTCTATTTCATTATTACTGATCTTTGAAATTTCCATCAATGAACCATATTTTTCTAATTGTTCATTATGTGAAATTATTTTTTTAAACAATTCATCCATATATCCATTAAATGTTTGGTTTACTGGTCTCTTCTTATCTTTTTTATAAATTTCTTTGAATTTTGTTTTTATCTCTTCTCTTATTTGAACTGTAGACCATCCTTTGTTTTGAGGCATTAGTATTATAATCTAATTTAGGCTAATTTAGCATATAAAGTTTGATAATTGATTATTTAGACTAATTTAGACTAAACTTTATATATCAATTTAGTCTAAATTAGACTAATAAAATGAAGTGGGAAACAATTCCAGTTCGTCATGAGCTTAGAAATGGCCTTAAATTAGAAGCTCAAAAACAACGTAGATCAATTGCAAGTCTTGTCGAATATATTTTGGTAAAAGAAGGTGTTCAAATAATGTCAGACAGTGAGTTAGCTACATATCTTGAAAATAAAAAGGAGGTTTCTTTATGAATATTATTAATTATAAAAAACTGAAAATAAAGGAAATCTTAAATGAAAATAAATCCATTGCTACAACTTTCGCATTTCTGACAGTGATTATAATTCTTTCAAATAATAATAAATCTATAGATGCAGAAATTGATCCAAGTAATTGGTTTGAATATGAAGACGATAAAATTACAATGAAATATCCACCAAATTGGCAAATAGAAAGATCAACAAGCAAATTTGATGTATCCGATTTTCATGCAATTGATAGAGTTAACAAAATAATATTTCAGGGATTAAGTAATGATTTTGGAGATGAATATTCAAAATCTATAACAGATAAAGAGATTTATGAATCTGCAAAAGATCTATTCTTTGGAGAAACAGTTTCAAATAGACATATTGAATCATATGAAAAAGGTGATTTTTCTATTGGAGATAAAGAATCATTTGCAGATCTTTATAGTGTGAAATATGAAATTGGTGGGTATGATTTTGGTGTTCTGTTTGTTATGTCAATCTATGACAATAAATATTACTCAATTCAAGCATCTGTTTTACAAGAAAATTATGAAGATGTTGAACAAACAATTCATGATGTGATAAGATCTATTTCTTTGAAATAAGGCGATATGAAAATGAGAAAATTTGAAATTTATATTGTATTGTCTGTTGTTTTAGTAACATCTTTAATATCTACAACATTTGCAGAGAAAGAATTCACAGAATATGAAAGTGATTTGTTAGGAATACAACTTTCTTTTCCACAAGATTGGGAAAAAATAATGAATGAAGAAACTCTAGACTGGTCCGACGAGAAATCAGACAGAATTTCGTTTAATTTTGATGAAAATACATTTGTTGTTTTAGTAAAAGATTCTGATAAAGAAACATTGCAAGAAATCATACAAGATTCAGTTGATTCTTCACATAGAATGAGCTCTTACTCTGAATCGGAAATGAATTTGATTGATCTTACAGATACAACATTGTCCGGAGAACGAGCTAAAAAAACAATATTTGAACAAACAATATTTGGAAAATCATCCAAAGTTTTACAAGTAAAATCATTAGTGGATGGAAAAGAATACACTATAACATATAGATCAAATATTGACAAATTTGATGAACATCTTTCAAATGTTGAAAAAATAATTGATTCAATCAAAATTTTGAATTAGCAAGTTATAATTTCCAGGATGTCTCATTCTGGATTATTTTTGTCAATTTTGTCACGAACTTGGCATATTTTGACACTATTTGTCACTAACTGCCATAAATTGTGTCACTACCTGTCATAACAGACAAAATAATCGAGATCCGAACAATTTTTTTATACTACAAGCACAAGTTCATTGCATAATGTCTGCAGGTTTAAGCATGTTAACTAACAGACAAAAAATTGTCATTGAAACTATGATTATGAGATTTACAGAAAAAGAATCAATAGAGT
The DNA here is from genome assembly GCA_050043595.1 of Nitrososphaeraceae archaeon. Taxonomy (GTDB): domain Archaea; phylum Thermoproteota; class Nitrososphaeria; order Nitrososphaerales; family Nitrososphaeraceae; genus TH1177. The sequence continues at coordinate 4,932 of JBNAIF010000200.1, forward strand.
ATCTTGAAAAACATGGATGTAAAATATCAAAAAGAACTTTGTATATTGAAAAAAAGAAAATCAATGATATGAAATATGAACGCATTAAACTTATGGCACAATTAACATTTGAAGATCAACATCTTGAACGATTAGATAGATCAGAGCTTGTAGAAAGGAAATTATGGGATATGTATGATGCAGAAACAGATCCATCAAAAAAAGCAACAATACTTGTCAAGATTATTAATATTCAACCTATCATATCTGCTTATTATGAAACGACTGGTGAAATTTACAAGAAGTTAAAAATGTTAAAGGAAAATAGTCATAATGATAATTACTTTTGAATAATCTGTTTATAGCAAAGAAATTTGTTCTTATTTTAAGAAATTTAATTTAATTTTCGATTAACTCTTTTTTTGAATTTTTCTTATTTCTTTTACATGGATGTTTCATCAGACCCCATTTATCATTTTTCATGTCACAATTTTCACAGAACCAAATATCTTTTCCTCTATTTCTGTAGATATTATTGATAATTTCTGGTTCATAGTCATAATCACCATTTAAAAGATCATCATCAGATATCAATGGATTTTTGAATAACCTTTTGTTTATTTTCGCTCTAACAGATTCTATGATTGATTCTTGTAAAGATGTTTCTTCAAAACTATTTCCATTATTCTCTTTTTGTTCATTATCGATTAGTTCGATTTTGGTGGGAGTCGACCATATTTTATTTCTTTTGGCAAAATCAAGCAGAATTGAGCTTGGTTTGTTGTCGATTGGGATGGGTGAATCTGTAACATATTTTTCAACAAATTCACCTATACTGATAAAATTAGAGTCATTATCATCATTTCTCTCTTCTGACACTTGATTATTATTACAAATCCAAAACTTTTCATTGTCTTCTATATACTCAAAAAATGGATAGTTGGTATGGTTCAGTCGACGACGAACTAACCACATAATTTCATAGAAAATCCATTCTCTTGATGTATTTTGTATAATTTTTTCATATATTGTTAAGTTTTGTTGTGAGCTCTTATCGATTAGACTCATAATCGATGAAATCGACAAGGATTCTATAACAAGTGGATAATAGATGTATTGTCGACTCCTGACTTTTGATTCTGTATAATCTATTACTCCTTCATTGATTAACTGATTTAGATATGTATGTTTCAGGTTATCAGTAGATATTGGTTTACCTTTTTTCTCTTTAAAAAACTCGCAAAGTTGTTTTGATGTAACTGCTATTATTTCTTCGGTTTTCTTTCCATCGATGGTGGAATCTGGTTTTGTCTTTGCTTGATAACATGGAAGAAATATTTCATTATAAAAATCAATTTTAAATTTAGGTATTCCATCAAAGTTTTGTATAATAGATAATACTTCCTTCAGGTCTGATAAATCAGAGATTATCGAAGTTTCTCCCTCAATGTTCATCATCAATTTCTGACTATTTTTTACTATGGATACTACATTCAATAATGAAAATAATTTCTTTGCAAATCTAACATCTGTTCCTTTATTTGCGGGTAATATTTTTTGCAAGAGATCATAATAGGGAATCCAAACTGAAATCTTGTTATTTCCATTTCTTTTTTTTAGTTCATTTATCTTTTGTTTCAAGAACAGAACACATTGCTTTGTTATAGTTATTTGATCTTCTGAAATTATAATCTGCCTTTGTATGATATTTGGAAGACCTTTGGTTTGTGATATTAATAGATTGGATTCTTTGTATTTTTGAGGGATCATATTTGGAGATGTTATTAAAAGTCTACTTTTTATTTCAGGCCATATTTCCCATTTTGACTCATCTTTAGCACTACAAAATACACATGATGGCCAACCTCTTACCACCACTTTTTTTGTATACAATCCATCTCGTTCATTTTTATCCACAAAAGGATATTCTATTTCAAGAGAATCATGTGATAGTATAGGTTTAAGAATTGTCCATACTTCTTTTTGAGGTGGTTCTAGAAATACTAAAATCTTTCCAGTTAAATCTATTAACGATTTAGAATCTTCATAAAGTTCCTGTATTTGAGTAGTTATTTTTTCTCGTTCTTCAGGATTTTTAGTAGTATTTTTTTCAATACGAAGTTTTCGTAATCTTTCTTCTAATGGAATATTATATTTGTCTACTAGTATGCCTTTTTCTCTTATTAGTGCTTTAGTAGACATTGCACCTACTTTATAGACATCTTCTTTTGGAAAGAATTTCAACGTCTCTTCAACTGGATAAGTTTTTCCTTCACTAGTTGGTGCTATGATTCCTAAATTGATAGGATCTTCTTCGATGTATGAACTTAAACCAGTATATGATATTAGTCTAATTAAAACATCTTCGCATTTTACTTTCTTTTTTATGGATGTTACAATATATTCAATAAAATCATTTCCGTTTATTTTTGATTTTAATTGTTGTTCATTTATTTTAGAATCTTCTTGTTTTTCTAATGATAATATTTTCTGTGAATTTAATAATTTCTTTTTTGCATCTTCTAAATTAAAATCTTTTTGATGTTGATTTAAAGTCAATCTACTAAAACCACCTCTAATCTTGAAGAGATAGAATCATGATAAAGTTTAAAATTAATATCTTCAAAGATTCTACCTACTGCCTGTTTCATTACATGTTTAATATCATCATGTTCCATATGGAATAATGATGCGATTACTTCTGTACTAAGATCTGACAGATACACCTTGAAAACCGGAATATCTTCTCTGAGAAATAATCCAATTTTCTGGTAGAAATATGCCTTGTAATAATATTTACGATCATCAATTAATTTGCATTGAATAGAATATGGATCGTCTAGAGGAATTGAAAAATCTAGTTCCAAATCATAGTCATAATAATATTGATTTGAAGGTCTATTCTTCTTTTGTTCTCTTACTTTTTCTAGGTATTTTTCTTTATTTAATGGTATTATTGAAAGTTCTTGCTTGATTCTCTCAATTAATGAAGATTCTGTAAATATTGGAAAATCATTAACTTTTAAAGTCATTTTTTTTACCTCCAATTTATTTTTATAAGAAATTTAAAAATCCGCTTTCTCCACCACTAATTTTTCTTCTTCAATAGTACACTTAACATAATCTCCTTTTTTGATATTCAAATTACTAACATACTCTTTTGGAAGACATAGTAAGAACGATCTATCTCCTTGAATTGCTTGAATTTTCCTAACCTTTTTTTTATTAATTGATATATTATTCATATTTCATATATTTTATTAGATTTATATAGAAATAATGTACGACCTATTTTTAAGTTCAATATATGATTAAGAATAAAAAAAATCTGACCTCAATACTTTATGTAATTGGAAAAAGCGATATACCATTGTCTTCTACTCAAATTAAAAGAAAAACACAATTATCTAGATATATCTATGAAATGCTAAGAATTTTAGCTCCTAGTAAAATAACGTTAGACATCCCATTATTTATTTTAGAAGATCTTACTGGAGATGATACAGAGAAGAGATATGAATCTGTAAAAAAAATACTAAATGTTTTCGACATAAAATGGGAAATATCTGAAGATGATTTAAAAACCAAATATATTAAAATTCAAAAAAAAGATAATCTTATTAAAATAACACATGGAAATAATAATCATATTAAAATAATACTTGAGTTAAATTCTGACAGATATAGTATAATATCATTTTTTAGATCCAACAATGAAGATAGTAGATCATTAATTAAAAATGACCTTATTTTTTTCAATAGAAATCAGCAAAAAAAATTAACAGCTTATACAATAAAATTTACTCATTTGAAATACTTAAATATTGATTATGATGATACAATAAAGAAAAAATTAAAAATATTAGAAAATAAAAAAACAATTCTTTACGAAAATAAAGATATAGAAAAAAGCAGTAAATTATTAAGAAAAATTCAAGAAATAGAATATGATCGATCTAATTGGAGATATTCGCTTAACATAAGAGGTTTTATATTATATTTATATTCTGAATATGAATTAAAAAATAGAAACAGAAAAAAAAGAATCGAGAAAATAATTTCTAACCCTCAGGTAAAAAATAAATTTCCTTTTCTTGAATTAAATAAAGATTTTCGTAAATTAGGATTAGATATATGTGATTTGTTATTTTCAATTGCTAATGAATTTGAATCACAGTTACATTATGATGAACATTATTTATCAATGAGAATAACAGAAAGATATTTTCTTGAAATAGAAAAATATCTAGATGATCTTGATAAGGAATATACAATAATAGATTGGAATCGTAAAATTAAAGGTTTAAAAGAATATCGTATAAAAAATTACGAATATTTAAAAAACAACATGATCTATTATTTGAATACAATAGAAAAGAGATTGGAAGAATTACATAAGAATAATTGAAATTACATCTTCGAAATTTTATTATTTAATAAATAAATATGAAAACCTTTAAACTATTTATTTTTAAATATATTTCAGTCAATCTATATTTTATAACATTTGTATTTTTAATTAAATTTAAATTTCTATGATTATTATGATGTGGCTTAAATATTAATTAGCCTTTTCCTATTCCAACATATCCTCCTTTATCTGGTTTTTTATTAAAATCTATATGTTCTAGTAATGTATCAACCAGTGATATCAAATCCTTTGTTTTAAGCAATACCTCTTCTGTCTTGTTTTCATCTATTATATGACCATTCTTTCTAACTCCTATAAGATATCTGCCTTTTTTTCTCAATTCAAGTAATTTAGAATAATGTTCAGAATACTTTTTATCTATATTTCCATTTTTAGCATATAAAGAAAATAAATCACGTGTTTCTTCATGTGTCTGTTTTGATGAAAAATGAGGTCGTCTCTGTAATAATAGGATAGATTGTATTGCTAGTTCTGTAGAACTATAAAGGTTATCTACATACGGTCCAAATAATTTATTTTCTTTACATAAAATAGCTGCCGCAAGAAATGATTGCGCATTTTTAAATTTCAGATTTACTTTTTGTCTATCATATATCAAATCACATGCAATATACCATTTTCCATGAAGCTTTATTATCATTACATGGGCTGCATTTGGGTCACATTTGGTTGGATAAATACCAAAAATTGTTTTAATATCCTTAAAATATACCGGTTGACCATATTCAAATTGATTACCTTCTACAAAATCTGCATGAATTTTAAAAGATACATCATCATTTAGTAATATCTTATTCTTGATTGGATTTGAAAATAATAATATGTGTGCTGCATATAATCTAAAATCAGATGTAATCATACGTTTTTCCACTTTCTTCATGACTTCTGGATACACGAATTCATCTAGAATCTGAGGAATTAACGTTTCCAGCATAGTTTCTAATATTTGGTCACTGCAATTGATTTTAAATAAGACTTTGACAGTATTTTGATTTTCAGGTGCATCTTCTGCAGAAATTGCGTCGATAAGGATCAAATCTTTTTCTTGATTATAATATTCTTTAGAAAATATGTTCATGTTATATGGATTTTATATTAATATTTGTAGAAATGTAATATAAATTAGCATAATACTAATTTTCACATTCATAATATAGATCATTTTATATAAACTAGACTTCCTGTTGGATGTCTAATAGACTTGTATGATGTTATAAGAGATTGAACATAAACTAAAAATTCATTGCTATTATCCAAAATTTGTTCATTGAATTTAGCATTTTCATTATATTGATCTTTGTTATTTCGTATATCAATTACCATTTCAAATAAATCAAAATATTTTTTTTCAATATTACCAAGATCAGAATATTTTCTAAATTGTTCTATGGTTTTATGGATATCTTGGTCTAATGAAAATTCTTTATAAATATATCGAAGGAGAAATAAAGATTTTATTAATAGTTCTAATGCAAGATAAATATTATTTATGAATTCTACAAAATTACTTTCTGTATTCTTTTTTGATTTTTCAAAATAAAATTTTGCTTTATTAAATATCTCACTAGATGTGCCTAGATTATAAATCAAATCATGTGCTATAAACCATTTTCCATTAAACTTAAGCATCATGACGTGTGCTGCATCAGGGTTATTATCATCACTAGGATATAAACCATTTATTCTTTCTATGTCTTTAAAATCGATTAGTTCACCTGCTTTGAATTTTTTTTTCTTTTTAGTGTCTAAATCTGCAATCATTTTTACTTCATCATTTAATAATATTTTATTTTTAGATTCGTCAAAAAACATTATTAATTGTGCATTTTGCAAACGAAAATCAGATCTTAAAATACCACCTTCAATTCTTTTCATGATTTCCGGGTAAATCACATTATCTAAAATATTATATATATTGTCTAATTTTTCATAATTGTTATCTGAATTACAATTATCATGAAATAGTATCTTTACCTTCTTTCCATCTTTTGCATTATTTGCAGAAATTCCAGATATGGATGAGAATTTTACAGACGAAAATTGTTTATTGGCGGACATATTTTACAACCTGATTAACATATAATATTAAATATAAATATCAATTTTACTACGATGATATTATCACAAATTGGTTTTTCAAAAGTCGGTTATAAAATTTATTTACACGCAAATTTGATTATTAGAAAAATATCATTGCCTGATAAAAATAGTATATTCTATATATGCCGGATCTATTACATGAATCTGTAATCATAAATAGATTATCATTTTTCGTTAAATATAACAAATATTTTGATGAGATTGGAATAGTACAAAACAATAAAGCAAATACAAGGATTTTGGAGTGTATGTTAATTATTTACTTGCTAATTTAAAGATGAATATCTAAATTCTTTCATTCGAAACGTTCCAGTTATTGGATTTAATGTTATACTTTATTTTTAAAAGACGATGACAAATTATGCGAATATTTCAAAAAAGAGTTTATTACAATAGAATATATCATTTAGTTGAAAACACATAAAATACACTCATTTTTTTACGAAATACGACAATTATATCAAAAATATAAAACTGAATTATGTATGAGATACATGAGTAAAATTATATGAATGTGCAAATGAAATATTTAGTGCCTATGTTTTCTTTCATATCTTCTTTTTAATGCAATTGTTATAAGACCAAACGTAAGTATTCCACCTATGATTTTGATAGATAAATCTAATAAACCAAATTCAATATCTTCGTTAATTGGAAATAACGGAATAAAATCCTGCCATGTTCTTTGTATTGCTTTGTCGAGATTTGTAATGTTTCCTAGGTTTTTTAAATCAAAATCAGTGTTTTTTATACTATGCAAAGATATTTCTCCAAACGGATCAGATAACGAACCAAAAAAGATTATAGAACCTAATAAAATAATAATTCCAAAAATAGACGGTCGAAGAACGCTTTCTCCATATTGTGATATTATCGCATATAATCCAGTTGCCGAAAAAGTCTGGATGATAATGTTATTTTGTTTTTGATGATACTTTTTCTCTGATTTCTCTATTTTATATTTTCTATACAAGTCCATTTCTCTAATAAAAAATAAACCTGCTTCATTATAACGTAATCTAAATTCATAGTTTTCCCTCAAGTTTCTATATATGGAAATTATATTTGCAATATTTGATGGTTGTGCATAATATTCAATCCATGAATCATGAATTTGTTTTCGAAAAGGATATGAAATGTATGGATTGGAAAATGATAAAACTGCTGAGAAATCACTAGCAAAAGATATAGTTCCTATTATTTCATCATCTTGGTCATCATTAATTTGCTTGATTTGTATTTCATATCTATTAGTATCTTCCAAACTTTCAAAATTAAATTTCTTTCTGTAGTCAATAAATCCTTTAAATTTTAAGAAATCTTCTAATGTATTTAGATTAAAAATTCTACTCTCTTTAGTATATGAAAAAAGTAGATATGACCATTCTGATTCTATTTCATCAATAATTCTATTTTTTTTATTCCATTTTACATAATCTCCAAATACAATTCTTGTGATATCTGTATTCCTAAAAGAAACATGACTTAGATCTGAATCAAAGAAAACTATATCTTGTTTTTTAAATAATACATTATGAAAATCAGTTCTATTTTTGAATAATGTTCCTTTAAAATCTGCTTCTTCATAGAATTTTACATATTTGAATACTGTTAATTTTTCAAAAGCACTTTCTATGAACGTAACGTCATTAACAAATTTTGTGTTATTGAAATTTGTAAAGTCTCTAAAAAACACTGAAGCAAAATTCGCAAATTTTTCAAAAATAACTCCATTAAAATTGGTTTTAAAAAAAATCGAACCTGTAAATTTTACCAGAAATTTAAATATACTATTTGAAAAATCTATATCTATTGACCTAAATATAGAAAAATTTGTTACCTCATAAAAAGTACAATTTTTGAATGTAGTTTTCTCAAATAGAGAAGCCGCAATTAAAGTTTGAACCTTAAAATAACAATTATCAAAATATGCATACTTTAAATGATAATTTGTAATTTCAATACGCCCTTCAAATTTCGAATGCGAAAAATAGATTGGGACACTTATGTCTGGATGATGTTCTGTTTCGTCTAATGATGGAATATAAATATTATCTAAATTGTTAATCCTTTGTATGAGTCTTAATTCTGGAAAATTATATCCAATAAATAATATAGTTTGATTATTTGTAATTCCTTCATTTATTTTTTCATTGATTCTTTGAATAATGATACGAATTTCATTTTCTGTTCTATTTTCCAAAGAAGCATGAAATATACAAAATCCGTCTTCTATAGGTTCTTCAAAACATTGAAATGGTTCATAATTGCTATTTTCATAATTAAAGTATTGATTTCTATATCTACAAGTGTTATTCTGATTCAATATATGCCAAATAGTTTAACAAGTAAATAAAAATATTAATAAATCAAAAATACATTTTCAATTATTATCTGCGTTAAATAGGTGAGAAAATTAATAATCAGTCAAATAATTACTAAAGTTAAATTCTCGAATTTTTATCCAATATAAAAAAATGTATCATATTGAAATTATAAAATAAATATATCTAATAGTTTGAATAGGACTCTAAATAATACAAGATAAATAATTCTGTTAAATAATATTTAATAGAATGAGTAAATATTTTCCTAATATTTCCGTTGAACAAAATATGACTAAGGTTTTTATTTGTACTTTATATGCAAATACCCAAAAAGATAGTAATATTGAAAGATATGGGATGAATCCATTTGATATATGGAAAAAAATGAAACGCCATGGATTTTTGGAACCAATAGTTCCTACTATTATAAATAAATTAATTATAAATGGGATTGAAAAAAGATTTCTTAGATTTGATAAAGATACAAAACTAGTAATGATAACACCGCAGGGGAAACAATGGTGTGAAGATATTAATTATAGAACTATTCCCGGTGTTTTCGATTAACAAATATACTATTCATTATACTTATTTATATTTCAAATTTAAATATACTATTCATCATTAAATTATTTTAATATTTTTAAATTTTATATAATTTAATAAAATTATATTATATCGTTTAGGTTACATTTAGTAACTATATTCATTGAGATTCGAACTATGTTGATTCTGTATTGAACATCTATCGTTTATTGATCTTTCTAGTTTATCTAAAGAGAACAAAATTTAGGTCAGATTTGTTTCACAAACCACTGAGAATAATACAAAAATAATACAAACCATATTTATTCAAAATAAGATAAAAGTATTTGTTCTGTAGTTCTACTTATAATTGTATTATTTCTAGATTTTGATTTAATAAAATTTGTGTTTTAATTATAACTTTTTGACATATATGTCAAGATTTAAACACATTTCAAAATATTACAAGATGTTGTATATTCACCAGAAATAATTTAATTATTGATAATTAGATTGATAGAAAAATAATTAAAGTAGAAAATTATACCATTAATAATGGAGAATTTTCCTGCATGGGAAGATTTTTTAAGACAGGAGAAGAAAGTCAATCAAGAATTATCAAATTTTTTGATTAATGCTAGAATTAAAACAAACTATAAGTATTCCGTAGAACTTACACTCAAAAAATTAGATAAACCATTATCTATAATATCTCAAAAAATTTATGATAATTCTATTGGTAGCAAAGAAGATAAAAGTATAAAGATTCTTTCATTTCTTGGAAAAGTTAAAGAGCTAGGAAATAAAAATTATAAAGATGTTACAGAAAAACTAAATGAAATATTTGAGACTTCAAATTTTAATATAATTAAAAAAAATGAAAGTCTATTAAAACATATTCAAGAATTATTGATGAATGATTATAGTGATATTGAACAAGATATTATACGAAAAGATAGACTAGATATTATACGAAAAGAAATTCAAGTTAATACTAATCTAACGAATATAAGAATAGTTACAGACACTCCCATAAATACAGATAACAATATAAACGAAGGTGTATTAGATTTTCCGATATTTAGTAGTTTAATTTCGAACATTATAGAAAATTCATATCCCAGATTCTCTGTAGGGATATTTGGAGGATGGGGAACTGGAAAAACTACACTAATGAATATGATACAAAATAAGTTAAATCATGTTGAAGAAATATCTTGGAATTTAGAACAATATAAATTAATAGATTTTATCAGAAAAACTCACAAGATAGACTGGTTAGATCCAAAAAAAGTTACAAAACTAGAAAACTATACTGTAATTTTTGAAGATCCTAACACAGAAGGACCAGTTGATAGTAAAGGTACATATGATATACAATATAATAAACTAATCATACAAGCTAATGATAATGAAATGATCGTTACTTTGAATGATAATATAATTCAAGAGTTAAGAACAAAAAAAGAAAATGATGATTTAAAAATTTATCTTACTGATAAAAAAATATTAACAGTGTGGTTTGATGCATGGAGATATGAACAAGAGGAAAATTTACCAATAATTGCATTAATCCGATCAATAAGTCTAGCTGTAGATAATTTCATTTCACTGCAACAGCCAAAAGAAAGAACATATTGGGAAGGAATAAAAAATTCTTTATTACGGTCTGCTATAGCATTCATTTCATCAAGTAAAGTTACATATGGTATAAAAGATGTTGTTTCTATTGAAACAGATTTTAAAAATATGTTAGAATCATATAATGGAGATGGCACAGTTATGGATGATAAAAATCTTCTTTATTTTCAGGCGGACGGGTACTTACAAAGGGCAATTAAAAAATTAAGAGATGAGAAAGATGAAAGATATAGAATAGTAGTTTTTATAGATGATTTAGACAGATGTACTCCAGAAAAGGCACTTAAAATTCTAGAATCAATTAAAAGTTTTTTTGACATGGAAGGAATCATATTTATCATAGCTTTAAACTATAATGGAATAAATTCTATAATTAAAGAAAAATATGGAAATAATCCAAACATAAGTGGATATGACTATATGGAAAAAATTGTTCAACTACCTTTTCATATTCCAGAATGGTCTGATAATGACATTGGTAAATTTTTAGATTATATCATTAATAATGATGTTAGAGATTCTATTTTTGAGAACGAAATACGATTAAATAAGCAACTTATAATACACTCGGTAGAGCGCAATCCCAGACAAGTTAAACGATTTATCAATGATATCATATTGGCAAGATTTATCTTTAAAAAACCTGTAGATAATTTGATATCTGTAGAAGCTCTCAAATTTAGAAAAGAATGGAATAAGTTTCTGGAATTCATTTTTCAAGATGAAAAGCGTGAACAGTTTCTTACTGCATATCAAAAAATAAAGAATGATAGTCACATATTAGATAGGTGGAAAGAAGATCTAGATAAAGTATATCCTACATTTTTCAATGAACATGATCCACTTAGAAAATTTTTAGATGCAGGAGGAGCTGATAATCTAAATTCCATAAAAAATATGGAAGAGTATAGAAGAGCATTAGAATCAGTTTATGAAACACTATTTACAAATTTAAAGGCAGGTATATCGAATTTTATCAAAAATTTTCCATTTTTATTAAATAGTACTTTAGGATTATCTAATTCAGGACTAACATCCATGAACTTGAATCAAAAGTTATCGATATTAGAGGAGTTAAAGACAAAGTTGAAAGATGAAAGTAATAAAATACAATCTGAAAATTAATCTTAGTTTTGATATGAAAAATCCAGGTCTTATTTTAGGTCTGACTTGTTTCACAAACCACTGACAAAAATACTAATTTGTCTCTTTTTTCAGATAATGTTTTTTTAATTTTATTTTATATATTCTAAATTTTTCGACGTCAAAAAATATTTAAATTTTCCATCAAAATATTATGGGATTAAAAAATATGGTATATAATTATGTTTTTTCATTTTAATATTTGTAATATATAGATTCATGATAAAAATGAATGTAATTGGATAACAAATTTAAATAAAAGGAACGTAATATGAAAATAATGAAAATATTAAGTTACTTGGTTATTTCCTATTTAGTTATTCTATCTTTAGCATTATTATCAGGCAATATTATTATAAATAATGTTTATGCTCAAAAAGATTCAATAGATAACATTCATGTAATAACTATTAATCCAATAACTAATCTAACCGAAGATGAGGAAATGGAAATGATGATTATGCAAAAAATACTCCCACCAACATATGAATACCCTGATTTTGATACAAACTACTTATGCACAAGTAAGAATTCTTTAGTAAAATGGGTTAATTATGATTCTAATTCTCATAATCTTATCATAAAGAGTAATTTAACTAATAATATTATTTCTACTGAAGCAATACAAGAAAATGGTAATTACACATATTTATTTGCGAATATTGGAAATTATAATGTTACTGATGACAAAGACAATAGAATGTATTTAACAATAGATGTTGTGGAGAATGAAGAACTTTGTAACCGCCACTCTTCAGTTGAAAACGAGAGCACATCATCTATTATTATACACAAATGAATTTTCAGACAAAATAATTCCTAATATTTTCCGATAAATATTATTATCCAATTTATCCAAAATCTTTGTTATTTCTTTCATTCTCCTTTTCTTTTCCCCTTTTTCTTCTAATTCTTAACCATGCTAATGCTCCAACTATTGAAGTTATTATTGCTATTATACCACTAATCAATGCATATACAGGATTAAAAATATCGTTAACCCAATCCTTTAACTGCTCAAAAAATCCTTTTACTGTTATTGGTATATAAAATATCTGTGTTGTTTTATAACTATCGACCGCCTTATTTGTTCCAGCCAAAAATAATTCTGAAGGGTAATTTATTTCAGCAATTATTGGAACCGTATACGTTCCCGGGGAAAGATTTGAATGAGATATGACCAATCGCGTAGTACTAAATCCATCCGAAGAAATATTTGCTATATTCGGAGAAAAACATAAACTTATACTTTCAATTTCTGTTATATCTTTATTTATACAAGAATATTTTGATGAAAAGATGATTTGAGGTAAAAGACCTTGAAGCGTTGATACAGATGCATTAGATTTCATTATAATTTCTACATCTTTCATCTGATTGTTTCCTATCATTATTTTTGAAGGTTTAGTAACTAATGAGAATGTAGGTAATGGAACATTAACAGTATTCAGAACATCAAAAAGTACGTATCCTTCCGTATGCTGTATATTTATCATTTCATCTCTCGCAAAAAATATAACACGGTATTCTGAAGGATTATTTAATAAATTTAAGTCTAAAGACAAAAAAACATAGTCATATATTCCACCTTGATTTTTTCCATGATGTGAGTAGTCACTCTCTTTTATTATTCTTTGACCAGTGGGACGGTCAGTTGTTTCATATATTTTAACTTTCCACGACTTTGAAGTTTTATTCCACTCTAATCCTTGAATATAATCAATCCCTCCAAGCCCTGTTTCTGCATTTAAATCTGTATCAAAATATATATAATAACTTGGAATATGGTTAGTTTTTTCTAGCAATGTATTATTAAAAGGCGCATTAATCCAAAAAGTAGAGTTAAATGTTTTACCATCACTTATGTAACTAACAGAATGAATATCTCCCACTATACTTCCAGAATAATCTTTCATTTTTTCCTCAGAATATATTTCTTCAATCCGGTCACCATATAAATTATAGAATGTCCAATCTCCGTCGTTATCTTTAATTTCTTGACGAACAAATGATGGGCTAACTGCATATATATCATAATTAAGGTACACAAATAGGTTTATGATAACAAGAAAAATAACAAGATTAAATATGAAATATAATTGTGCTGATTTATGTAAATATTTTAATACTTGTGATTTTTTGGGATTTAATATAGCATTATTATCTTTATTTTGTATAATAACTTTCATATTCCTAACAATACAGTGTCAATTGAATATTAAAATAGTTAAGGATATTCATATGATAATTCTCAGATACTAACGTCAAATCCTAAAATATCTTATTATAAATATATTAAAGGTTTATTAAAATCTAAGATTTCTAGAGAATTAGAACAATATTATGATAATGTCAAAATATATCTAGTTTGAAATCTATAATTTTTCGGTATCGAAAAAATATTACTTCTGCAATACATCTAAATAATATTATTCTAGCAAAATATTAATTTGGAACTACCTTTGGGGTTTTCCAGCTGGAAAGACATTCTTGATGTATTAGCAATTCCATTAATAATTGGATTTTTTGCTCTTTTTTGGAATTCACTACAATCATTGTTTAAAAGACGTCAATTCGAAAATTTAATTCTGCGAGAATTGGGAGAAATTAGTCCTTTTCCAAAGTATAAAACCAAACAAACGAGATGGACTGAACATATAACAAAGAAATTTATTCATCAAGAGATTTTTAAAAATTCAACAGATAATCGAGATTTTATATTGAACCTCCAACCTGATTTAGTGTATTTCGTGAAACAATTATGGACATCTATAGACAATACCCATACTGACGATATGGTCCAATGGTTATATTATTTACATGAAATCGCAAAGTATTCTAAATGTCCTGATAAATTAAAATATAAAATCAAAAAAATAATATTTTTTTCTAAATATGAATCACATATTTTTTGTGAAATTAGAAAAGTTTGGATGTTGTGGATTTCATTGCAACCATATTATAATAATAATTCAGATTACTACAATAAAAATAATCAATACAAATTATTCAAATCATGGTTAGAATTGTTCTATGAATCCAAATATAATGAAATTAAGAGATTAGAAGAAAAATATAAAAGATATAAAGAGTTAGAAAGAATCAATAAAATAAAAAATAAAAATTTAATAAATAAAATAGAAGAAAGAATCAATAAAATTTATCCTTTGTACTTAAAATTTAATTTGGAACTACTAAGAAAATTCATGAACGATATTAAAAATAATATCAATGACACACAAATTAAAAATCAAATTGAACAAATATCATATAATGAAATTTTTAAATATATTGAATCATGTAATCATAATCTTGATAATATTGATAATAGTATATCAAAAGATTTGAAAAAAAATCATATTCAAAAAATAAACCAAGGAGAAGAATTTACGAAATTTATAGAGTCATTAAATAAAATAAAAGAATTAATAGAAAATAATAAAATGGACACCAAAACAAAAGAAAAAATATCTGATATAATTATAATACCTAACAATCATGCAACAAATCAAATTAAAAAAGAAGATATGTATGAAATGCTGGTTAATCAATCTTGAATACTTTAAGTTCTTTATTCATGATACATGGTATTTGAACAACTTCTACTTCAATTACTATAATCTTTATTATTAATATTTTTACTTAAATAAGACCAAAATTTAGGTCAGATTAGTTTCACAAACCACTGACAAAAATACTATTTTGTCTTTTTTTTCGTATATTTTTTTTTAACTTACTTTTATATATTCTAAATTTTTTCGACATCAAAAAATTAACATTCGTTTTTACATCAAATAAATAACAATAAATTAAAAATAAGATATAATTTTTTAATGTAAATTTAAAATATCACCGAAAATCTTTAATATATTACATATCAAAATTTTTCAATGTCTCATATAAATAATTCTCAATCGGATAAGATTAAGTTTGCAGATGAAGAATCTAGAAAAATACTTGATGAAATAAAACAACAAAATGAATCCCTAGAACCTGCATATGTATCACTTCAAAAAGCAATAAATCAATATGAACAGCAAGGCGGTGATATTGAGGAGATTCTTCCCAGCGGACTTGGTGGAAGTGGTTTGGGTTTTTCATTATTTAAAAAAAATAGAAAAGGTGAAGGATTTTTTAGAAGTTTTTTAAATGGAATTAAGGATGATCTATGCGATCAAAATGGTGAATTACGTGAATTTATGAAAGATAGCACCAATATGAGCGTAAGCGCTGTGATTTCTTTTCTTGTGTCTACGGTTTCACTGCCATTAGCATTCATTCCACCAATCGCTGCCATTATAGTCAGCAAAGGTATAAAGTATTGGTGTAAGATATCTAATGAATAATAAATTAGACAAAAATGATGATGTACTAAACATAATTCAATTTTATGAATACAAACCCTCTTCTATATCTTACCCCCCACCAAATGATTTTAATTCCTATCCACTTAATGTACGAGCTTTTATTTCGATGTTAACGGGAAAATGGGAAGGCTTTCCATCATACGGCGATCTTTATAATAAAAGGATATTTGATGATAAAGAATTACTTAATGATTATTTTGGATTTATGAATATTGCTGAACGAAACAAATTTCTAGCTTTTTATACAATAGAGATTCATGAGCTAACTCATCATATTGATTTTATGAGTACTCCTTTTGGAGTAAATTATTATTATAAACTCTTAAATGAATACATAGCATTCCAACGATTTGTACCTGAATTACTAAAAAGTAATTCGATATCAAATGAGAATGCAATTAAACTTTTAGATTTTGATAATCTAATTGAAAATAAAATCTCTAGTTTTGAATTAATAAAATATTGGAATAAAATAAAAGAACAAATTCGATTTTTTGATGCGTATTTTCATCAGGGAAAAGAAAAAATGCAACCAGTTACACAATTTGAAAATGATCATTCAATTGATCTATTTACTGAACAATTCGATAGGGTACTGGTTAATGACTTTATGTTTACTATTAGAATTCCAACTAAAGATGACTATTATCTTAGACCAGTTACAATTCTAGAAAGCCGAGGTTTAATTCATTCACTTCGTTGGATATTATATCAACTTGGATACACTACTTCTTCTATCACAGAAATGACTAATTACTTTAATGAATATTATTCGTCAGATCGTTTGTTTCCAGATTATAGATTTCTAATAGACATATTTTTCAAATTAGCTAATATAAAAAATATTACTGAATTAAAAAACTTCGATGCTCGTGGAATCGATAACTTTCTATCAATTATGTCAAGTGTTTGTTGGTATGCATTACAATCTCCACCTCCAACGAATGAAACTACATTACTAGATTCTAGTCCCGTTGCTAAATTGCTTTTAGCAATGCGATCATTAGAAGATAATGGTTTTACAGATTTTTCTCATAGCTTATTATCAGGAGATAAAAATTTTTCTAATTCGGTGATCGATTATAATTTAATTGATAAGAATTATAATGATGGATACGGTAAATTGAATAACATTCCTCTCCTACCAATCAATAAAATTCTAGATATTTCAATCAAAATAGTAAATAAATTGAAATTTATCAATAACGAATTTCTTTTGAATCTAGAAATAAAAAATCATTTTAACAAAATATTTGAAATTCAAAATTATCAATTAGAAAAACGAATTAATTCAGGCTATGACTCTTCACTAGGAAATCCATCTTTTGGAAATCCTATGTTTGGAATTAGGGATAATATTACTGCTGATCAGTTATTACCAAACAACTATGAACCATCTAAATCAGTTCTTACATGGTTTCAATTACGAGAAAACTTAATTTTTAAAAAAATTTTTACAGGAAGAACAATTATATCTAAATTTAAAAAAATATTTGATTTAGATGATAACAATATATCTGTTAACAACAATGAATTAAGTGTCTATGAAGACATATATATGACTATTCCAATTAGTTATAATATAGAATCGATTATAGATACTCGTAACAATAAGATAATTACATTCATTGTAATAGATGATCGTTATCTGCCGCGCATTAATGATCTCCAAAATGTTATAGTTCAACATCGTATCTACGATTATCTAATTGGTAGTCATGTGGTAATTCATATTGAGCTATACATAGAAAAAACAGGAAGATTCAAAAAATTTAATATTATAATATGTCCTATGAAAATGACTAAAGATAATACATATAAAACAAATGTAGAGTTTTTAATTAAACAAACATTCGACCCTATTACTAATCAATATCCCATTAAAGATGCAGAAATTTGTTTAGTGAATTCTAATGGCTTAGATATCTTTCTTGATAAAATGGATAGATCTGAAAAGAAACTTGACATGATGAAATCTAACATTTTTTATGCAAAGATAAATTCTTCATTAAAAGAACTTGCTAGATGGCACCATCTTTTATCTCAATCTGAATTACAGACATCAGATACGGATTCATTTTATAAAAACAATTTATGCCAGTTCTGCAAAACTGGCAAATAAATTTTGATAAACAGTAATTTATATTATAATCGTAATTATATAAATCACAAAATATCTCTAACTTTTTGTGTTCTAAGGATTGTTATAGGTAAATTATTCGATTCTGTCAAGATAAACAGTAACAGCTATAGATAAGAATATTTTAAATATTATATGAAAATTAAGTTTGAAAGAAACAAAACACCTACTTTTATTGTAATGTATTCCCTTTATCTGTACTTTTTAGGTTTGAGTTTACGCAATACTTCAAAAACATTGGAACCATTTAGAGATAATAAAAGAAGTTATGTTTCTGTCTGGAATTGGATTCAACTATTTGGTTCCGCTCAAATCTATAATAAACATAGAAGAATCTCTGCATTTACTATTTACTAACAAAACAATAAAAAAATTAACATTATTAAGATTTTCATCCAAAAAAAAGACCAAAATTTAGGTCAGATTAGTTTCACAAACCACTGACTCCCTAAGGTACAAGGAGACAGTTAAATTAGAGAATTTGTTAGTCTAATTTTCATATACAAATTAGAATTTCAAAATCTTATGATGAAAATTATCAAATACAATGTTTGCAAACTAGAAAAACAAAATAAAAAATATTTTGATTAATTAACATAAAATAGTTATGTCTCATTAATATACAGGTAAATTTAGATAGATACTTTCATCATTTTTTACAAATAATAGTAACTCTAAAGTATACACTAATAATTTTATATTCAATATTGCTGCATTAAAAAAGAGAATCAACTATAAGATATATAGAAGAGAATCATCTGTAGAACTTTAGATATATTTAGTTCTTTAAAATATGTCAATGATAAAGTCAACACTATTGACTGTTATATTAATTGGAACATTAATGCAAGGTATGATTTTAAGCAGTATGCCAGGTATTTCTGTTTCGGGTTCTCATTTTCTTTCAAATAATAATAACAAAATAATTCAAGAAGCATATGCACAGTATAACGATTATAGATATGATAATGACTACAAAAAGAAAAACTTTGCAGAGATAGAAAGATTTGATGATAAATTATTTGTCTGTGACAATGGAATAGTAGTAGATGACAGAACTCAATGTCCTCTTAAATGTCCATTTGGTACAACACTTGAGGGAGCATATGTCATGGATCTTGAAATCTGTGATATTGAACCAGGAACTGCAGCCAAAAAATGTCCAGTAGGTACTGACTTGGAAG
>JBNAIF010000201.1:0-24011 GCA_050043595.1 Nitrososphaeraceae archaeon
TATTACTATTAGAATTTTCTTCACTGCTAATGGATACTATGTTTTCAGAGTTTATCAAAAGCAAAAGTGAAATTATGGTAAAAAAACTAAAGAAAAATTTTTTCGTCATATACGCTATTACATAGATAATATTTAATGAACTTTTCCTTTTGTTTCTCTGAAAAATATATGCATGCGTAAGTCTACTTCTTATTTTTAATAAGAGGATTTATTGTTTTTTATGTACAGTAAATTAGAATTTAAAATATTTTGAATATTGTAAATTCACCGTAGAAATTCTCAAATTAACCAGGAATTAAATAGACATGTTTATTTGTTTAATATCATGATTATGCAATAATTATGTTATCTGAAATATAATACTACCTATTATTATATATAATTAAAAAAATTGAAATATATAAAAAAAAGATTTTATTTTTTATATATTATTTGTTAATTGGTTCTATTATTAAATATCTATTGATTTAGTACAATAAAAGATATTTTAAGTACAGCATTTTCTACATTTGTTCATCGATTTAACGTAATCCTTCCAGTTCAAAACGTTCATACAAACTCCGTATGGAAATTGTCAAGTTGGAACACAACAATATCAACTTGATATTTTTTGTAAGGTGCTACACTCATCAAATAACTATTTATTGTTCATCTATATGGATTTTATTAATTCGCTTTTATATACTAGTATTGTTTATAAACGAATATGTTAGGTGATTTAATATATGAAGGTAAAGGTAGAATTACAAACTCCAGAGTATTAAATGCAGAAGAAAACAAGATTGAATATACAATGGAAGAGGAAGGAAAATTCAACAAAGACATCGATGTAACTATGACAACAACATTTTGGACTGTTCCTGCAGGTAAGAACATAGTTTATGGTGAATCAGAAGGTATAATTACTACTAAAGATGGTGAAGGTACAACAATTTGCAAAGCATATGGTGTTGGACGTTATAGTGAGTCTGGAGGAACAAGTTTTAGAGGGGCGATTTTTTATAAATCATCAACTGGAAAACTTTCGTTTCTAAATAACATGATAGGAGTACTTGAAGCAGAAGTAGATGAACATCATCATTTGGCTAAGATTTGGGAATGGAAATAATTTATTTTTTTTGAACATCAGAAATAGTAATCAATCAATAATTACAATGATAGTCTTCATATATCATTTTTTTATTTTTAATTAAAAAATATTAAAAAAGAATTTATTGTAGAATTCTAGTTTGAAAAACTATCAAGTTAGTTTTGTATTAGTAGTAATATCATTATTGACTGTATTATTATTCATGATTTGATGTAACACAAATGCTGTAAGTGCACAAGGAGTTACAACTGTTTCTGAAAAAACCTAAATTCTTTGCTATTCAACATCCACAATCAAGTTCTATTAATGAAATCAATGAAATTGCATATACTTGAGTTTAACTGTATATCTGACAAGATAATAGTGATTCCTGATAGACATGACAAAATCATTTGTATGTACCAGCGACCGAGTTTATAGGTAATTGAGCAATGGTGGAAAATAGTTGTGCAATGGATGCACCAAATGTAGTATTAATTAAAGAAAAGTCATGATTTTCATGTTCAATCAATTAATTCGTCTTTTGGTTTTTCTCAGTTGGATAACATTGTATTATCGAATATAACATCTACATTAGTTTGTTGAATTATCCAAACTTTTAATTCAAAAACCTTCTGTGGTCAGTCTGCGTGAACATTGCCATGGGAAAAACATTATCCATGCTTCTTCTATATAGGATTAACACGTTAATCAAATAATTTTTTTAATTCATTTATCTATATTTTATTTATTTTTTTATACAACTATTTGTATCTGATTAATATGTTAGGTGATTTAATTTATGAAGGGCAAGGAAGAATAACAAGTAAAAGAGTGTTAGATATTAATGGACCAAAAATAGAATATTCAAACTTAGGAAATGGTACATTTAAGGAAAATATTGAGGTTACCGAAATGTGGACGGCTCGTTCCATCACATTATCAGATAACAAAATTTACGGAGAAGGATCAGGAATTTACGTTGCTAAAGATGGAAATGAGCAGATTAAAGCTAAAGTATATGGAGTTGGAAGTGTTTCTCCAGGAAAAATAAGATATGTTAGTGGTTTACACTTCATAAGCTCAGCAACAGGAGAACTATCATTTCTCAATAATCTTTTTGGTGTAAATGAATATGAACAGAATGATTCTGGAAATTATAGTCATAAAATTTGGGAGTGGAAATAATTTCTTGTTTATTTTTTTAATGAAATAATTATAAAAAGTAACCAATTAATAGATAATTAAATAAATAGTTTTCGAACAATATTATTTTATCTATTTTTAACATTAATATCATCAAAGTAACATGTAATATTAATCATGGTAGGAAAAGAACTCGATAGTATAATAACAAGAAAAATTACAGGTAAAATAATGATATGTATAAATGGATTAAAGATTTAGGTTTCTGTGACTAGATGATACACTAAGAGAAGTATAAGTTATTGAATTGATCACATATTAGTCTATACTTATCTGAAGAAGCACTCTATGGAAATTGGTAAGTGGCGATAATGACTAAAGACGGGAGTAAAAGAGTTATCTTGAATGATTGTGGAATCGATTACATAAAAAGTGCAGGAAAAGAACATAGTAAAGTATCTAATTTTTATGGCAATACATTATAGGAAAAACTTTTTTCTAAATTACCTAGTAGAAAATAGAGATGATAATAATTTACTGACTTATTAGAATTTGGGGCATAAGTAATTTTATTCATTTTTGAGAATTAGAAATAGTACTCAATAAATTGGTAAAGTAAATTGATAATATTGATACACTATAATGTTTGTTTATTGAAAAACATCAAAAATATATAGAGAACAGAAAATATTAAATTTATTATCATACAATTTGTATTGAAATTATTTTAAAATGATTATATATTCGTCTTAGGATTGATTCTTGTTATATTCCTAAATAAATAATAAAACATGGAATTATTATTATAAATATATAAAAAAGATACCTTTTACAATATTAGTTCACTATATAATCTTATTATCTCAGTCAACAAGTACTAAAAAAATAAATAATTACCTCAAAAAAGTACTGAGAACATAATAAAAAAATTAGAAAGTTAAGGAACAAAAGTTCATGATTTGTTTTATACATTCATTATGATAGCATAATGATTGTAGAAGCATTCTATGACGATACGATGATCTCTACATTGTTGTCTGTAGAGTACATATACTATGATAAGTGAGATCCATAAAGCATCAAGATACGAAAAAGCAAAGAAAATAATAGATAATTTATAGAGAAAAAATTCTTTTTTATTAATCTATCTTATCCTTATTTCCATTCCCAAATCTTTACAACACCATTACCTGACTCATCTGCTTCTGCTTCAAATATGCCCACTAGGTTGTCTAAGAAAGCAAGCTTGTCCTTTGAAGATGTTTTATAAAATACTGATCCACGGTAACTAATACCTCTTTCCACATTTGAACGTCCTATTCCATACCCCATAAAAGTAGCAGTTTCTTGACCATCTTTGGTAGTTATTACATGGTGGCCTTCTCCATAAACTATGTTCTTACCTACAGAAACAGTCCAAAAAGTTCCTATCATAGTAGTATCGATATCTTTGAATTTTCCTTCCTCTTCAAATGTATGTTCAATCTTGTTTTCTTCTGCATTTAATACTCTGGAGTTTGTAATTCTACTTTTTCCTTCATATATTAAATCACCTAACATAAGGTATAGTACCTATTCTTCTTTTTATATTTATATTAAATTAGAATATATTAAAAAATTTTCTATCACAAGACTGTTAATAGAATATTATTATTAATCCTAATTTTATGATTATTTATTCATTGATGATATTTAGTAATGTTAGTACATAGACAGCAACAAGAAAATCAACCTCATAGAAAGTACCAATCAAATTTCTTGCTATTCAACATCCACAATCAAGTTCTATTAATGAAATCAATGAAATTGTATATACTTGAGTTTAACTGTATATCTGACAAGATAATATTGATTCCTGATAGACATAACAAAATCATTTGTATGTACCAGCGACCGAGTTTATAGGTAATTGAGCAATGGTGGAAAATAGTTGTGCAATAAATGCATCAAAGATAATATTAATAGTAGACAAAAACAGAGTAGTACAAGAACAGTAATAATTGAATTATTCATTTCAATTTATGAGGTAGATAAAAAACGTCAAAGTATGACATAACTCTACAATGCCACGTCTATTGATTTACCTCTGAATTTGGACAGACAACTTTAGGAAAAGATCCATGTCATGATCTATGTAAAGATAATCAGTAAAAGATATAGTACATTTATGTAACCAGCAAATTGGATAATTCTATTTTTCATTTTAAATAAAAAACATATTGTATCATTAATTTAAAATATAATAATTCAAAATAGATAAACCCCAGAAAACTATTAGTCAGTTGGAAGTAATATCGATAAGGTTGTGAGAATTATAGTTTAATTATTATTTTATTGCATTATAATTTAAATATTATAATATTTATTTGAAATTATGAAGAAATATAACATAATGTTAGTATTATTACTTTCAACACTATCTGTTCTTGTTTCCATATCAATGTTAAATTCAGTTTATGCACAAGAAAATATGACAAACAAAAATATAACAAATCAAGAATTTAAATTTAAGTATAAGCAAGGTGCTGGAACTTTAGGACAAGATCATAATAAAACGGTTTTATACAATTCGGATTCCAATCAATTAACTGTTATAGGTACAAATTATTCATACGGAAAACAACTATCTACAATAATTGAACATGATCTGAAAAATATGATTTTAGAGAACAATTTTTTTAAAATGCCAAAAGCTTGGCCTACTCAATTGATATTAGCAGAGTACAATTCATATAATTTAACTGCTATAATCAATAATCAATCAAATACTGTTTATTGGATAGAAGAATTTACTTCCGCACCAAATGAGATTTATGAAATAGGAAATAAAATAGAAAAAATATCCTCACCTATACTATATCTTTCTACGAATAAAGACATTTATAATATTAATGAAGTTATCAATTTAACAATAACGAATTATGGAGATAAAATATTACAATTTGCAGACAAAAATTTTGGTCTGCGAATATTGAATAGTGATTCTGGTGAAATAGTATGCTGTACATATAACTATTCTGTATCAACTGAACTAAATAAATCAGAATCAAAAGTAATTTTATTTAACAATACTAGTAATTTAAATAAAGGTAAATATATTGGAAACATCGTTTCAGATTCAGTATTTGCCTCTACTAATTTTAGAGTACAATAGATGAATCAAGATGTAAATCTTTGATTTTTCTATCTTTATAAAATTGCAAAACCATATTTTTTCGATGTAATTAAAATAACAAATGTGAACTAATTTTGCGAAAATGATGTAATCTAAAAATCCTTAGGTTTGTATGGAGTAATACCTATGGCAGTTCTAGTATACAAGTACAATTATTGTTTTAGAAAATTGAATTTAAATACTATCAACTTTACTGACTAACAATGAAAAAATAACAACTTGATTTTAATGACATTACTTTCAACACTATCTGTAATTCTTGTTGTACCAACAATGACTCCAATTTATTCACAGTGACTTTACCACATCTTAACTTTCATGAAATATGAAGACATAATTGTTAATAAAAAATAAAGGAAATAAGATTTCGTAATTATAGGACTGTTTGTTCCTGTTTATGATTCTAATAAAAAGTCATTAAAATGTGAGGTAAATCTAGATAATACTACTATTAATTTGCCTAAAGTTTGGATCAAATACTATAATAATTAATGAAAGTACAAACATGATCAGTAGAAGATTAAAATAAATAACATCGTTGAATAAATGAAGATATATTTTTTATTTTATTATTGTAAAAATATGCAAATAGATTAATCCAATTAGATGTATATATTAGATATTAATCAAAATAGATAAATTCAGGGAATCTACCTACCTATTAAGAATAAACCCTCCATGTATTATTGTTCTTCTACAATGTATTTAGTTTTTATTATTGGAAACAATTAATTAATTTGATTATTGTTTAAACCATTTTTTCCAAAATAATTCATAATTATCAGGAACAACATCTATTAAATAATCTGGTGGCTTATCTAGAAAGGTATTATTTATTCTTATCATGGAAGAAACAATATAATTAAACTTTAAAGGATGTCCGATAAATTTAGGGTCGATAAAAACTTGGACTTTATTTGTAGGCATATCTAAAATATTAGATAAAGGCAGAGTGTATGTATTGTCGGTATTATTGAATATTGCTAAATACCATCCAGCATCTTTTTCAAAATTAGATTCTATTCCAAAATTTGGAATAATCAATGTGTATGTTTGATTTTGTTTGTCTAATTTGTAAAAATCATTATTATTGTCTTTATTAGAGATATTATTAGTAACTACATTAAACAATAACCAAATATATACTGTTTCATGATTTTTATTTTTGTTAGCATCTCCAGATAATTCAATAGTAAATAGAAATTTATTATTATCAGGTTTATTAACTTCAGCAGAAAGAATATCATGATAATCTCTAATTTCAGGAATGATGCTAGTTTTATAAAGAGTAACAAGTTTTGTATCATTTTTTATATCTTTAATTTTATCATCACCATTTCCAGATTCTTGAAATAGTATTATGCCAGAGGCATAATCATTATATGAGATACTATTTATTGGAAACAAAAAAAATGATAATATGGTAAAAATGGAAATTACAATAAAGATAGTAGAGATGTGATACATCCATAAATTCGATCTTTTTTAAATACTTAAATTTATCTCATAATAAGTTTAAATTAGAAGATATTGTAATATGTTGTCAAAGTAAACATAAACAAAAATTAACTCTGAACAATTGTACTATTTGCAAATGCATTAAAACAGGATTGTTATCATTTTTCTTTTTTCTTTCAACAAATAATTTTTTATTGGATTATGTCACTAACTTTTTCGTTGAAAATTTTATAGATGTGAATTTTTACTATTATGAAAATATTGATCTTTTTATTCGAGTTCTATTAGATTAGTAACATTTGTGTAATTAGTTTGTTGTGTTGCGATGTATTTTTCAACTGGTTTAATTATCTAATTTAAATATTGTAACACTCATTTTTATTTTATGAAAGATAATTTAACTTTAGCAATATCATTCTCAAGATTAGATTCAGTCTATACACTATTAATGCAATGGATTCAAATGAACCAATTGAATTTTTTGCAATTCAAAACACACAATCAAGTTCTATCAATGAAATCAATTCAACTTATTCTTTAGAATTAAATGATATCTCAGATAATACTATATTATTCACAGATAGACATGACATAATTGTTACATCTATAAGTAAATCTGACTTCATGGAAAATTGGACTATAAAAGAAGACAGTTTTGTAAAAGACATACAGAATGCTGTATTAATAGCGGATGAAAAAGAAGGAAAACAATATGTTGAAATAATTGAATTGTTTAATTTGGTTTATGATTTGCATAAGAAGACATTAAAGTATGGCATACCTTCAGATAAGACAACACCTATATTTACCTAATCAGTTTTAATAATCTATATTAATAGTTGATACTAATGTTATTATAATTCCAGACAAACACTAATTAACATTTATCCATATTATTATCTAATTATTTTTACTGCTGTTAATCAAGATTATTAATTTGAGTTAATGTATCAATCTATGTAATTCATTCAGTTCATCTTTTTTTTCTTTTTTTAGTTCTAAATTATTTAACATATAATACTATTTTGCTTTTTGAGCATATTTGAGATACCAATTATTAATATTTTGAATAGATTAGATAACCCAAAAAACCTATGACCAGTATGGAGTTGAATAGTCATGGTTTCATTGTTTAATCGTTTGATCTGGTAACTATATTTTTTAGTACCATAATATGTAATTAAAAAAATAGCAGAATAATGTAATTTACGATAAGTTATAATCCACAAACAATCTTGCACCTAGTATCATACATAGTATAATGAGTACTACTATTAGGATAGACCTAGTTCCATCATATTCCAAATCTCGAAGTAACTATTAATTTAACTTATCAAAGTCTGTTCTTTCAATAAATTTAGTATAGTATATGATAACCTCTATTTATCAATTTCTTTAAGGAATTTAGTATCTAATCTACATAGAGAATTATTGCATATCCTTGCAAATTATCTTCTTGACAACAATAACTATTTTTATTCTGACGTGAATCCACTTCTTGTAATTGTCCTAAAAATGCAGTGAATAATAATCCAAAAATGAGAAAATTATGAATTAACTTATATTTCTATTGAAAATAATTTCATTTTAATTTTTTATAATAATATTTAAATTGTATTAAAATAATTTTAATAGTATGAAAATTATAAATAGCAATAATATTTTAGTTTCAGTACTAGTTCCAATATCTATACTTATTTTATTTCTATATACAGAAAATGCAAATTCTCTCAATGAAAAAATAGTATTAGATGAACCATTTTATGTTGAGAGTTATAAGGATACTAGGGAAAAACCAGAACCACAAAATCAGAGTTATACATACACTTTTACTGCTAAAGGAATAATCAACGGAACTTTGAATGTTAATACAGAGGTAAATGCTACTAAAACCTGGATAAATAATGACATTGTCCACCTTAATGGAAATGCAAAATTTGTTACTGATAAAAACGATATAGCACCTTACAATTTTGAAGCTATCACCAATTACAATGCAGATGGTACACTTGAAGATAGGGGTGTAGCTATTTTCAACGATTCTGCTACCGGTGAACTCTCTTTTCTAAAAAACACTGTAGCTATTTATAAAGAGAGTGGGGATAATTCTGGAAACAGGACTTTTTTAATGTGGCAATGGAAATAACTCTGAAAGGAGTCTTTTATTCTTAAGTATACTTACCCAAGCATTCCTAGAAGTACATGGTCCAATTTAGAATACACGGCTACTTTCACCAAAGTTTTTGATTTTATTTCACTTCAAAATCCTATTAGTGATTTGATACTTTGAATGAATTCCTTATCTTCTAATTTTTTTCTGTTTTCGATTAACTGTTTTGCATCTTCTCCTGCAGAATATCGGAGTTTATCTGTTCTATCAGTTGCTGCTTCGTAGATTACTTTTGCAACTACAATAGAGTCTGAACTATTTTCAAGCATTTTCTTTACTCCATTCATAAGTCTTTTGATCAAACCTTGATATTCTACTAAACTTTCATTATTTGCAAAATCAAATGACCTTCCTCCAAAGTCAGTACGAATTGCACCTGGTTCGACAATTTTTACTTTACAACCAATTTCTCCAAATTCATAGATCAATGCTTCTGAGATTCCTTCAACTGCAAACTTGGTACCATGATACAAAGAACCAAATGGTAATCCCATTTTACCACCTATAGAAGATATATTAATCAAAATTCCTTCTCTATTTTTTCTAAAATGAGGGATGATCTCTTTTGTTACAGCCAACAATCCAAGAACATTGACATCAAATTGTCTTCTAATTCTTTCATTTGAAAAAGATTCTAATGAACCATATGCACCATAACCTGCATTGTTAACAATCACGTCAATCTTTCCAAATTTTTCAATTCCTTCAACTACTGCAGATTTTATTGAGGCAGTATCTAGCACATCAAGTTTTGTAACTAGAACATTATCGAACTTTGTTAATTCGTCTTCCTTTTCAGTACTCCTCATAGTTGCTATTACATTCCAACCTTTTTCTGCAAAATATTTTGTGGTTGCTTTTCCTATTCCTGAACTAGTTCCTGTAATTAATATAGTTTTATTCATATTGACTGATTAATCAAGCA
This sequence comes from Nitrososphaeraceae archaeon, assembly GCA_050043595.1. Taxonomy (GTDB): domain Archaea; phylum Thermoproteota; class Nitrososphaeria; order Nitrososphaerales; family Nitrososphaeraceae; genus TH1177. Next base: position 9,944 of record JBNAIF010000201.1, read on the forward strand.
ACATTATGAATATTTTTAATCTCTAATTACGTACAATTGTTTTACATCGGAGGAACTAATATCTCTTCAACTAGAAAAATATTCTATTATTTTTTCAAGAAAATTTTGTTATCAATTAGTTATTATTTCTGAATAAAATAAATGAACCCAGTGAACCCGAGGAATATTTTGGCCCGTTGGGAGTAATACAGACAGATGTACTAAGTATTGAACCCAATATCAGACATAATAGATTTATTTGAATAATTTTTAAATCCAAACTTAATAAATCGGGATCAAAATATTAATATCAAATAATTGGATAATCATGTAATGAATAAAATTAAAAACATAAGATTATTTTTATTGTCCTCATTTTTAGTAGCACTAACAACATCTTTAACTACAACAATATTATCATCTCAAATAGTTTATTCAGAAGGGATGGACATAGATAATAATATTGGAAAATTTTTTACATCTCCAGCATTAAGCATTCAGCAAGCAAATTATGGTTTAATATCTGAAATCAATTCTACTCATTACTTGTTGGAATTAAAAGATGTGTCTGACAAGACAGTTTCTTTTGCAGATAGACCTGATAGATTTTTAGAATCCAGAGAAACTTTTGACTTTATAGGTAATTGGTCAACATTAATGGGTGCTCATTCTTCAACATATGCAGAAGTTCCTCCAAATGCTGCATTAATTTTTGATGATGAAAAAGTAATACAAGAAATGTTAGTAATAGAACTTTACAATCCTATATATGATGAAGATAAAAAGACATTAAATTATGATTTTACAATTGTAGATGATGTTACACTTGATAGTTTATCATTATATATCGGACATTCCGCTCTCTTAATAGATGGTTTGTAATAAATTAAAATTTTATAAAAAATGTCTTATCCATTTGATAGCCATGAAATTTAGTGAATAAATAATTTAATATAAATAATTCAATGTTTTTTAATACCGACAATGTTACTTTCTACGTTGCAATGTTTGCAATTTCATTAAATCCAGTTTATGTACAAGAAATCACTATATATCAATAATATAATTTCTTGCTATTCAACGTGCATAATCAAGTTCTATTAATGAAATTAATGTAATTACTTATACTTCAGAATTAAATAAGTATCTAATAGGACTATTTTATTTTCATATAGACTAGACAGAATTGTTACATAAGTACAACAGACTTCATAGGAAATTGTTCAGAAGAAAATAGTTTGCGATGGATGAACTAAATACAGTTTTGATTGAAGATGAATTAGAAAAACAATATGATACAATATTAGAATTGTTCAATCCTATTTATAGTGCATATAAAAAGATATTAAAATATGAAACAACCGCAACTAATACTACGTCTGTTTATATACTAAGTTTGGACAATCAACTTTATGCATAGATATTGCAAGAGAATCTGGTGCATTGACAGTAATACTTTCATAAATTAAACTTGAAGGATATTGCTTAATCAACAAATTACAAACTTATTAATTATTTAATTTTTATTTTTTCATTTCTAATATATCATCTATCATTATAAAATATTTTTGAATAAACATATTAATCCTAGAAATCCACATATCCGTCTGTAATATATTCGTCCATGTAGTATAGTTTTACTATCATGTATTTGCTCTTATTATTAGAAACTTAATAAAATATGAATAAAATATTTGATTTTAGAGAAACGTTTAATAGATGTAATAATGCTGAGAACTATGAAAATTAAAATTTGATTTTATAATTTAGAAAAAGATTTCAAGTTGTGCAATATTTACTGTGTTGTTAAGATAAACTAACTCCTTTTCATAAAATAAAAATTAATACACTTGAAGTCTTTACTACATAATCTTCTTTATTAATTAGGATATAACAACATTCTTACTCTTTTAGAATAAAAATATGGAATATATGTTATTAAATAATATAATGTGACTATTATTTAGTATTTATTTATTGACAATATATGATCTTCAGATTTTTAATTTTTTTCCTTCTCTTTTTGTAAACGTAATGACTGAGCTTTTCTTCCAGGATGTACAATCTTTTCCTTAGATAATCTCCGTCCAAGGATTACTTCCGCCATCTCAATACTACGTTTTACCAAATCTTTAGCTCCTTCATGCAGTTCTGTACTATTTTTAACGTAATTGATATTGTTTTCCATATCTTCTGCAGACCATCCTCTAGAGTGAGCTATGTATGGAAAAGGCGGAAAAACAAATCCTAGTTCTGCAAAAAAACCAAGCATATGACCAGCTACATCCTGTACATTATCTTGCCCGCCTGTGATAATAAAAGAAGCAACTTTGTTTTGAATTAAGGCTTTATCAGATATTGTTATTTGGTTCTGGATACAATTCATTCGTTCTGCCATCTTATAATATAATGAGCTTGCTGAGCCCCATCTGATTGGAGTAGAAATGATTATGACATCCCCCCCCAATGAACAAGAGCTTCATATACTTTATCAAGTTCATCAGTTTTATCCATTTGAGTAATAGAACAAGGCCAAGTACATGCAAAAGCACTTTTTGAATAATATCCTTCGCATGCTCTAAATTTCAGGTCATTTAAACGAATCAAAATAGTTTCAGCTCCTAGTTCTTTTTTGGCATGATCAATTGAAATTTCTAATAATTTGTCTGAAGTAGAATATCTTGGATTATTCGAATCCATTGCAGTTGTTGAAATTCCAACGACACGAATTGGACCATCATTGCGTTTTACTTTTCTAGCTAACAGATGATGTGGATGATGTGACTTATTTCGCTTGCTAATAGGATTTAGATTGATGAAAAGATGTTGATTTTCTATTTTCAATTCGTATTGTGGAACTTTATCCATTTCAAATCCTGGTTCACCAACACCACTGACTCTATGGAACTTCCAATTATGTCAAGGACATACAATATATTCATCATCTAAGTTGCCCTTTCCTAATGGTCCTCCAACATGATTACAAATATTTGAAATGGCTCCAAACAATCCATTTCTGTAAGACAATGCTATTGAAATAGAATCAATATTTATTTCGCGTAATTGTGGATCTTTTAGATCATCTACATTACCTAAATCATGCCATTTTTTTTCATTCAATTTGTATTTATATAAACCATAACTATCTAACCTTTTCTATTGATTAATTATATAATTATATGAATAATTTTAACTCTAGAAACCATAAAATGGTAACTAATTTTTTTATAAAAATGCAAATTGAAAATGATCTAAAATAATATTACTTTTATGGTTATTTCTTTATATTTTTATTTTTGAGTACAACAAAATTCGATAGATAAAAAATGTCATCAATGTGTCAGAAAATAATTATTTTCTTTAAAGAATGTGGATATAAATTATTTAATATCTTTGAAGAAAATGAATGAATCTAAAACTACTGGCTCTTTGGAGGCAGATTAGTCCATACAGTATAGTTCTAGTGTTTTGTATTTAGAGATCATTGTTAGAAACTTAATTGAATATAGACAAGTTATTAATTTTGGATAGATATTTCAATAAGTACTCTTACAATATTATCAAATCTTTAATATTACAAGATTTTAAATATATGAATAACAAAACAAATTTTAAAATAGCAACATTTTCAATAGCAGTAATTCTTAGTATATCTCTAATTGCAAGTACAAATCTTGAAAATCAAATAGTTTTTGTACAATAAAAAATAAAGTTCAGATTATGTACCAAGTAACAATTAAATGAAAATAATTTTAGTCATTTTAACAAATAATGATCAATCAGCATATTCATAATGTATGCGTTATAAGAGAAGCATGAAGATATTGATCCACAATCGATATTATTCATATATACTGTTTAAACTACCAGATCCATTTTGACAATAGTTATTTTAATTTCTTATTTTGTTTGTTTTATAAAAAAGATCGATTCGGACCATTTACTTTCTAATAATGAATTTCTAATAATGAATTAGTTAAATAAAATTTCTTTAAATAATTAACTTTCAATCGTTAAAATCTTTATAAAGTAAGTGTTACATTTGGTTTAAGAGTATATAAAAGTCCACCCTTACATGAATATACATTACTGTCTTGATTACTTGTAGCACATATCTCATATTGTGTATTAAATACATCATTAAATTTGAATTTCAATCTTGTTTGTGAGTTATCATCAATGCTTCTATCATAGGATTGTTCTTGTGCCACATTTTGTGACTTTAATTTGACATCTACTGTTTCTGTAGTGGGATCGTTTACAATAATTCTGGCACGTAATAAGAATGATTGATCACTTTTCTCATTTTCTAATAATTGTGAAAATGCGGAAGGAATTGTCACTTCGAAAGAAGGTGCAAAAATTATACTAATTATTGTTATTGGTATTATTAATATAGACAGATTCTTTTTCATGTTATAAAATAATTATTTTATTTACTATTTATTTTTTGAATATTATTTTTATGGAACATTTGATAAAATATTTTATATATTTATACGAAAATAGATATAATAAAATTTTATAAAATTTGATAAATTTAAACAAAATGATAATTCAAAATTATTGAAAATATCATACAAGATTATATGCTAAAAAATAATAATTTGTTTATTTTTTTTAAAATTTAATTTATTTATCAAAGTTCCATATTTTCGTTATTGAATCCCCATTCATATATACTTCACCAGTGTATATTCCCATTACATTTTTTAATACGGATATTGTTGCTGTAGAGGTTCTTGGGGCATCAAAAATTAGTTCCCAGTCATTAAATTTTCAATCTTCGATTTTTTCAATAGATTGAAACGCATATTTGGCCACTTCATTATCAAACTACATAATCGTTCCATGGGCATTACTATAGACATAACCATCATCTTGTAAAGTAGAAAAAGATGTTCTAAAATCCATCACTAGAATATTGTTTTGTTGTAATGTACAATTCACTTACCATGATCCTTCTTTCTTTTGTTTATCTATATCGATTATTTTCATTCCTTATTATACTATTGTGTTTCTAAAATTAATTTACTTATATTCATAGGAAAATCATTTTCTTTCATGTCTGATATATTAGTAGTAATGAGATCATTTTCAATTTGTGCTTCATTATTTATTGTTGTTAGTGCCAACAATAGTACGAATATTGTTACTAGCATAGAAACAATATAAAATAAAGAATTTTTCATGTGATTAGGTACAATATTCTTTCTCTTCTTGATCTTTTTTTATTGATTCTATATATTTATTTTTTATTTTTTATTTTTATTTTTTATTTTTTATTTGATTATTCAATATCTTCTAAAAGAATTTCTATCTATTTCTCTCGATTTCTTTTGATTTTCAATATAATTTTTAGTAGCACATTTATCACACAATACATTTTTCCTTCTTTTTCTCCCTAAAACATCTGAATTACATTCTTTGCATTTTAATATTAATATTCCAGTTGACATATATCTTCTATTTCTATTTATGTTATTTTGTCTATAATATGTATCATTGTTTTGTCATTCATTTTCATATACTTGATGAATAATAAAGTAAGTTAATTTCTCCTTAATAGTTTTTTATTTTATAAAATTGAGATAATAAACACTCCGTCTTTTTTTGTAATTATGATTTAACAGAATTTGAACTAATATTAGTGGACTCTAGAAATCTCCTTATCCTTCGGGAATAGATTCCTCCTTGTAGTATGGTTTTACTATCTTGCATTTAGCTTTTATTATCAGAAACTTTTTAGAATTCTTCTGCATTTATTTCAGAGATCTGCCAAGTAGTACATCTTACCGAACCACCAAATATGCATATATTCTTGGCATCAATTTTGATTATTTCTTTAGATGTATTATTTTTAATTATTTCAAGAGCTTGATTTTCATAGTCATTTCCAAAAACTGGTACATATAAAGTTGTATATGTTGAAACTAGATTAAGATTTATTCCACATGCTGAACCTATTCCTTTTGTTTTGTCTATTCCATCTTTTTTATCAAATGAAACAGGAACAGTGACAATTTTTTTGTTTGGAAATGAATTTTGTAACTCATTTATTACTATAGAATGAAATTCAGAATCGAGTTTGGAATAATCATTAACTGCTAAAACATTTTTATCGATCCATGCAACCATTCCATCTGCATGAGCAAGAATATCATCATCTGGTTCAATTATTGCAACTTCATTAGCTTTTAAAAGTTCTTTTAAAATTTTTTTTCCTTCATTGTATTGAAGAGAATTATCTTCTAAGAAACGAGTAGTTGTGATGATCTTTCCATCATAATTGTCAACAATATTTCCCCCATCTATTATATACGATATTTTTTCCATTTTAATAGAATATTTTTTTGCAAAATTAAGAAATTTTTCCTGAGTTTTTATACTATCTATTTTGCTCATTGATGCATTAGTATATATAAATTGAACTGGATTTTCTGGATTTATAGTTGCGAAATCCCTGATCCAAATATCATACATTTCTTCTGTTATCAAAGTTTCACTTGGTAATCTTTTTTCATAGTAATTCTTTGTATCTGAATCAACTAAAATACAGATATTATCAGTATTATGTTGAATAATTTTTTTGCATATTCAACTTAAATTTACAATTTCATTAAAGTAATTTTTATAATATTTATCGTGAATTGATGGAGCCGCAAGAATAAGATACATTTTATTTTTTTGTAAATTCATAGTTTGAGTGAATTCTCCAAATACTTCTTTTATTTTAAAAATGTCATTTTTTGTGTCTTTTATAAAATCTAGTAGAGGGGTAATAAAATCCCAATATGATTACAAATAGAGAACTTGTTATTGTTATCAATATCCTTTTACGATCATGCCATATCAATTTTAATAGTGGATCTCTAGTCACTATATAAAGTACCTGTTTTCAAATTTCATTTAACTTATAATGAAATCAAATCATATAATACTCGAAAAATAATATTAAAATTAGAATTCAAATATTAATGCTTATTTTTCATATTATGAAAAAGAATTTAACTTTATTAATTTTACTTTCTGACCTATCATTTCTTGCACTACTATCAACATAAACATCAGTTTATGTAAGAATGTGAAAATACAAAAACTATGTATCTGAATTCTTTACTATTCAAAAATAAAAAACTAATATAAAAAAATATAATATATCTAAACATGTTATTGTACAAAAGAATATTTAAAATGTCCTACGTACTGAAAATTTACCGTAATATTGAAGCTTAATAATTGATTAAAATAATTTTATCAGATGCAAAAATATAAAATAACATTTATGTTGTCGATATCTAAATCTTATCAATTTCTTTATTAATAGGATCAGGAATTAGTGACAAAGTAGCCTCTGCAGAAGAAAATAAAGAAATAATAGTTCCTTTTAAAGCCACAAATAAATCAAGCGGTGAAGAATTCACTCAACAATGTACTATAACATCAATTTCAGGAATTTTACCAGGGCATGAGACTCATCAAATTGCATTTCCACTTCCACTTGAAGACAGTGCAATTTATTCAGGTGATTTGACATATACTGCTTCTGCCCCTATGTAAGTTGTTATATTTAACAAATTAACAAATAATAAAACAATTCCAATGAATTTGAAACTTTATTAACTGCAACATCTCCAATAGACGATGGATTAATATCCATATCTGTCATATTTCCAGAATATAACGAACATATAAATTCACATTTATTACCAGTATCTGGAAATGCAATAGCATTACATACTTTAGATGGAACTCCATTTGTTTATACATACTCTATATCTGGAACAATTGAAGAAGCAGAAATCGTCAATTATATAGAAGAAATGCCAAGAACCAACTGATTATTTTTTTATATTATTGATATATATCTTGATTTAGGTACTTAATTGTCCAATATTTTTGAATTAATAAATAATTTAAGAATCATCTAGTACTTAGGATTACGATGCATTTTTGTAGAGTACAATTGTCTAATTTAAATAGTAGTATACTTAATTGCAAATTATGAAAAATAATAATTTAATTTTGGTAATATTACTTGCAACACTCTCGGTTCTTACCATTAACACTTTAAATTTAGTATATGCACAAGAAGAGAATAGAACAAATCCAATAACTTCAGATATTGTATTTCTATTTGTTCAAAGTGCCAAATCAGGAACTATAGAAAAGTTTTCATCAAATGATACAAATAGGTTTGGAACACATATATTGACATTAAACAATATGTCACAAACTATAAAATTTTCAGAAAGCCCAGATCGAATTGTATCTCCAATTGATACTAATCAATTTGTAAAAGATTGGTATAGTGGTGGTCAAAAAACAGATAGTTTTAAATCTGATCCACCAAATGCCGCTCTAATAATACATGGTGTTAATGCAGGTGTCATAGAATTACTAAATCCAGTATATGATACTAATACTCAAACTATACAATACCACATACAACCACTTGAGAATAACAGTCTAAACATTCCTAACGAAGTAGAAGAGATTACATTAGTTATAGACTGTGGATAAGATACAAAATGAAAAATATAAAAAGTTTATCTTTATTGTTAATGATATGTATTACTTCATCTTTGTTAATTATTTTAGATTCTGTTTATTCATAAGAAAATGCTATGGGAGAATATGAACCTTAATTCTTTGCAATTCAATATGCCAATTCTAGCTCAATTTCTGAGTTGAATGATGTGTCATACAAGACAATATTCTTTTTGAATAGACCTGATAGAATTATTGCATCATTAGTACATTCGATATTATAGTAAAGTGGTCAATAGAAGAAGATAGATATGCAACAGATATACCAAACATGGTATTGGTTGTTGATGAGCAAAAATAAACACAACAAAATGTTGAAATTGAATTATTTTATCTTGTGTATGATTCTAATAAAAAGGATTAAAATATGTAATAATTCTAAATAATGTCACATCTATTAAGTTATCTGAAGAATTTTACGAAATAAGATAGTAATTGATCCAAGTACAAACTATGTTTCATATACTTTGAATTTGGAGGAAATAATTTAATCATAGATGTTTGTACCCATTATGCATTTACAATATGAAGTTAGTTTTGAACGAGATATACCAAATCCAGCATCAGTAGTAAATGAACAAGATAAAGTACTATGTTGCACTTATCAAATTATTAATACATTAAGCAAATAATCTTAATTGGTTCATGAGAAAAATTCATTTGTAGTAAAATTTCTATTCATATCATGAAGAATTTTCAAGTTAAACGATCAAAATTAAGATTTTTTATTTCTGCTTTTTTATTAAAGTTAAAAACAAATTATTCAACTTTTTTGAATAAAATTAATGCATCCGAGAATTGCTCTTGCTATTCTACAGTAGATTTCTTTATGTAGTAGAATTCTAAAAACTTTTATTTAGTTTTTTATTCTAAATATTAAATTTTAAAATTATTGAATAATTGATAATATTTTTATAATAATTATACTATGTTAAAATATGATAGAAAATATTAAAATAGATGATATTCTATTTTGTGATAGAAAAATTAGGTGGATATAATGTTTTATTCTGTAAAAGCAAAAGTTATTGAAGAGAAGATGGGTGAATTTTATTTGAAATTGACTGATGGTACAATTAAGAAACAAAAACCAGATGGTCAAGAAATAATTGATTCGATGAAACGTGCCAAAATAACTAAATCTAACATAATTCAATGGTCCGAGATGTGTTTTTGTCCTACTCCATTAATACACGAACGTAAAACTATATACAATCTTTTTCTTACTGATATAGAAACATACGAAATCAATAATTACGTTGAATTTAATGGTAAATCATTTTTTGATTTTTTAGAAAAGAAATTTAAAAAATAGTTACAATACATTTCTTAAGTTAGTTCTTTGTTGAACATCCAGATTTTTGTTATTTTATATCAAAAATAAATAAGATTTTATAAACATGAAAATTAAACAATAACACTTTATGATAAAGTGAATATGAAACAAGTGAATGAAGTTGACCTTTTCACAATAATACTCTGATAAAAAATATAAAATTATTTAAAATATTCATATTTATAAAAGTAAAAAAATAATAAATGAAAATATGTGTATATTAAGTTATTCTTTCCAACCAGCAAAACCTACTCCTAATATAACTATTAGTATAAAAAGAAATATTATTAAAACAAAATCAACGCAATTTGCATTTACATCATTAAGCAAGCCTTCATTCAACACATCAATATTTAACCCTTTTAGCAAATTTAATACAGTATTCAATAATGTTTACTTATCAATCCCATCACGAAATTCTTTATCATATCTATATGTGTTACTCTGATAATTTCTATCTGTTCATAATCTTGAATGCTTCTATATTTAATGTCCCTGATGATGCAGTAAACAACATTACAAAGCTCAGGAAGATTCTAGTATATAAAACGTACATCATTTTTAGTTCAATAATATAAAAAATATGTAAAATAATGATTATAATAATAATTACTATAATACGTACCTTTTTCAATAACTTGACAATTATATAATTAATTTTATATCAAAATAAGTAGGTCAAATATTAAAAGAAAATTATATTATAAAATAGTCAATGAATAAAATACTATATTTGTTTATTATGATAGCAGGAATTATTAGTGCACAAGAAGAAAAAATGACAGATTCAAATATATCTAAATTCTTTACAATACACATGCGTAATATGGTTCAATATCAGAAATTATTACCCCAAAATTCTTTATAATTATAGTTAATAAGGAGAGATATTAATTAGTTATTTGTGCCTTTAATAGATTTTAATAATATTCCTATTTGGCTACAAGTTTTTTCTTATCTATATTTTATAGCAGGTATAGGATCAACACTATACGTTTCATACGATATATTCAAAAAAAAACATAGAAAGAAAATGGCTATCATGAATGTAGTGTGGCCTGTAACAGTGTTTTACCTAGTACCGATTGGAATTTGGGCTTATTTTCATTTAGGTCATAGTTATTCTAGTAAATCAAGTTCAGATCAAAAACATCTTATAAAATCACATGAATATAAAAATGATAAATCAAATAGAAAGTTCTGGGAAAAGATATTTGTTTCTGCTACACATTGTGGTGCTGGATGCACGATAGGAGATGTGTTAAGTACCTGGATCATCTTTATTGGAAGTATAATTATCTTTGATTCTGTATTGGCAACTGCATTTATCCTTGACTTTACTTTTGCATGGCTTTTAGGTATTATTTTTCAATATTTGGCAATCTCACAAATGCGTAGGGTATCCTTAAGGGAAGGATTTATAGATTCTATCAAAGCAGATACTCTCTCACTAATAGCATTCGAAGTAGGTCTATTTGGATGGATGGCGGTAGTAGCATTAGTAATATTTGGTACAACATGGCATGCTAATCCTACTGAACCTGTATTCTGGTTTATGATGCAAATAGGGATGACTATTGGATTTTTTACTAGTTATCCTGCAAACATATGGTTAGTAAAAAAAGGGATCAAACATGCCATGTAAAGATTATCATAGATCCCTATACAATTGGTATTATAAGTTAATTGTCTCCAATTATAAGATGATTAAAAATATGAGGATTAATTTGTAGTTGAACCTAAAAATATCTAGCAATTCCAAAATTACGATTGTCAGTAGGGATTAAATATAATAGTGAAGAGAGAACACCATAGATCTTCGAGTTTATAATTCAAGAATAGACTTTAAGACATACAGAATATTCAATAACAACTATATAATATGAGAACTTAATTTTTCTATTTTACTCAACTTTAAAATCAAGTGTTCAAATGCTATTTTTTTAATTTATATATCAACTAATATTATTAATTCTTAACCTCTTGGATTTTCTTCTTGTGTACAAATTATGGTATTCAATAAGGATACAATAAAACGAGAATTTTTGTGTCTGTAAAATCAACTGTATTATTGTAAAATATTTTGAATAAATGATCAAATCTAAAATCTTCTGACCATAGGGATTAGTACCGATAGCTGTGCAAATGTTAGTCCTCTATTATAACAAATAAATTTAGATTTAATTTCTTAATTTAACCTCTAAAATATAAAATGTTTAAATTTTCATATTTTAACAATTATAATAAAATTAGAGAAAAATAAAAATTATTTCCACTCCCAAACTTTTACAACGTCATTGCCTGATTCATCTTCCTCTGCTTCAAATATTCCTACCAGATTATTTAGAAAAGCAAGTCTACCATTTGAAGATGTCTTATAAAAAAATGAACCATTAAAACTAATACATTTTGAATCTTCCTTAGGTCTTGCTATACCATATCCATTAAAAGTAACAGTTTCTATACCATCTTTGGTAGTTGCTATATGTTGACCTTCACCATATTCTACAGCCTTACCTGCTGAAACAGTCCAAAAAGTTCCTATCAATGTAATTTCAACATCTTTGAATCTTCCTTCCTCTGTAAAATTATATTCTTTTTTGTTTTCTTCTGTATTTAATATTCTGGTATTTGCAATTTTATATTTTCCTTCATAAATCAAATCACCTAACATAACAAGTAATACCCAATCTTTTTTTATATATTTATACCATATTGAATTAAAATATATTAAAAGTTTTTTGTAAGAATATTAATGAAAAAATTATCATCATTGATAATTTTAGGAATTTTTTCCTCATTTATAATATATAGTAGTAATATAGTATATGGACAATAGTAACAACAACAAGAAGAAGAAGATGCAAGTGTACATTATTCTGAACCTAAATTCTTTAATTCAAAATATGAACAATTAATTATCATTAATCTTTAATTGAATGTCTCAATATTATTGCTAAAACTATAGACATAATAGAAACTATAACAGAAGATAGAAATATGAAGTTATATGATTGAACAGAAGGAAAATACTTTATTATGTTATCTAAATATACTGAATACTGAAAGTTTTGCAAAAATATCGCAGCTAAAGCAGGTCCAATGGCATTGCCTATCAGCTTCAAAAGGGTAGCCATGGCTAATGATACTCCACTGGATTGTTTTGGTGTATATAACATAAGGACATTTATTGAACCAATAGAGGTCAGGGATATGCCGATAGATACAATGGCTAAATTTGTAACTAATGAGAATTCCATAGAACGAAAAAATATGAGGCTAGCAAATCCTATCGAACTAATAATTGTACCTATAAGAATAGGTTTTGTCGATCCGAGTCTCGACATAATATAACCTGCAGTAGGACCGAATATGAATACGACTATTCCAAATGGTAGGAGTAGAAAAGAAGTATCAACAGAATTTATACCCAATCCAGCAGGAGGAGGATTCTTGGATAAAATTGGTATTGTATAGAATAGTACGAAAATCCAAAAACCAACTATCAATGACAGTAAATTAGGAATAAGTATTGATTTATTGCCAAATAATCTTAAATCTACAAGGTGGGAAGAGTTATTTTTAAGCTCTACATATATAAAGAATAAAATTGAAATAATTGCTATAACTAGAAAAACAATTTGTTTTAGATTAAAGTCTAAAGATGTATTTTCATTACCATTACTACTACTGTTCTCAAATGAGGTAAGTAATAAGAAGAACGATGTTAGGAATATCGCTAACAGTAATATTCCTTTGATGTCAATAGAGTTTGCTATTCTTCTTATCATATCTATCTCAATTCTAATTTTATAATTTTGCATACTAATTGATTTAGGAATTGGTACTTTCTTTTGTTTCTCTTTTATTTCATCTTTGTAATCTCGTTCTATTTTGTGACTTAAACGTCCAACCACAATAACGATAGCAATTGTAACAGGTATTAATGAATAAAAAGTCATATTCCATCCATAATATTGTATAATAGAACCTCCAAGCAAAATACCCAAGACAGAACCAAAAGCAAACATAGAAGTAAATATACTTTGAGCTATTGCCATTCTTTTTACTGGAAAAATATCTTTTATTATGCTATAAGCCACAGGAATGAAAGATATTCCAATTCCTTGAAATGTTCTTGCAATAAGTAGAAGATAAATATCAGTAGAAAATCCACCTATTATAACACCAAATGTATAGGAT
>JBNAIF010000202.1:0-8776 GCA_050043595.1 Nitrososphaeraceae archaeon
ATTAAGAAAATGATATTATTATTAATAGATAAAAAATGAGAGTAGATCATATTGCAATAGCTGTTAATAATGCAGAAGATGCGTTAAAGAATTATCAAAGTATTCTTAATATTGACAAAATCGAAAAAGAAGAAGTTGCGAACGAAAAAGTACGTGTTGTTATGATGAACCTTGAGGATACAAGGATTGAACTTATAGAACCGATGTCTGACGACAGTCCTATTTCCAAATTTTTGAGAGATAAAGGGGAAGGAATTCATCATATAGCCATAACTGCAGATGATATTGAAAAAGATGTAAATAGAGCAAAAGAAAAAGGCATGAGATTTTTAGGAGATATAAGATCAGGCTCGTATGGAAGAAAGATAACATTTATTCATCCAAAATCTCTAAACGGTGTTTTAACTGAGTTTTGTCAAGCTCCTCCAAAATCATAGCAATAAGTAAAATAAAATATGAAAAAAATCTAGCAATACATATTCTAAAAATATATTAATTTTATTTATTTTAATAATTATTTAATTTATTTTAATTAATAGGAAAATCATTCTATATTTTATCTATATACAATAGTAATAAGATATCTTATATAAGATGTTTATCTTTTATTAGTACACATATAAATTTAGATATATACATATCGAACATCATTATTATATTTCTCTATATATGTAAATAACTATAAATTTTATAGTAATATGTTTCTGTTAAAAAAATTCAAATTAAATAAGGGAATCAAATAGAAGATTTTTAGAAGGGAATTATCTGTAGAACTTCAGATATATATAGTACTGTAAGATATACACAATGAATAAGTCAATAATTTTGACGGTAATGTTGATCGGAACATTGATGCCAGGTATGATTTTAAGTATGCCAGGTATTTCTGTTTCTGGTTCTCATTTCCAATCAGATAATAACAACAAAATAATTCAGGAAGCATACGCACAGTATGGCGACAAACGATATGATGACTATAAGAAGAAACCACATGACCAATATGGATATGGTGACTATAAGAAATCATACAGTCAATATGGTTATGGTGACGATAAGAAGAAACCACATGACCAATATGGATATGGTGACTATAAGAAATCATATAATCAATATGGTTATGATGATTATAAGAAGAAACCACATGACAACTATAAGAAAGACCGACATGCAGACTATTCATATACAGACTACAAGAAGAAAGAAAAGAAAAACTTTGCAGAGATAGAAAGATTTGATGACAAATTATTTGTCTGTGACAATGGTATAGTAGTAGATGATAGAACTCAATGTCCTCTTAAATGTCCATTTGATACAACACTTGAGGGAGCATATGTAATGGATCTTGAAATCTGCGATATTGAACCAGGAACTGCAGCCAAAAAATGTGGTCCAAACACAGATATACCAGGAGTACTTGTCATGAAGAAGAGCCAATGTACTATATTTGAAGAATGTCAAGCTAGTTCACCATTAGGAGAATCCTTAGGCACACTCGTACCAGTAAAAGTAGCAGATGACCAATTATGTCAATTATCTGTACCAGAAATTGAAATATGTGAAAGTGGAGCCTTAGCAGGATTTGCAGTAAACAATCTAGCAGTATGTAATACCGCATTAGATGGTGTAGAACCATGTGGTCCAGAGACTGATTTGCCAGGAATGCTCACAAATGATCAAAATACATGTGACAGATTTACAACATGTGAAGCAGCAACTCCATTAGGTATGGCATTAGGTAATACTCCAGTAGATGTGGTTGACGGAGAATTATGTAACCTTGTAATTCCACCAGAAGTTACATTAGAGACATGTCCTCTTGATACTCCAATGGGAGGTGCTATGGTAACTGATCTTCTTTTATGTCAAGCACCAAATGACAACAATAAATGTGCACCAGGCACTGACTTAGAGGGAGTATATGTAATGAACCCAGAGTCAGACTGTACCATCTTTGAAGAATGTCAGGCAGGAACTCCATTAGGTATGGCATTAGGTGACCAACCAGTAAAAGTAGCAGATCTTACATTATGTGAACTTAATCCAGTAATTCAAGACTCTGTTATGGTTTGTGGTGAAGGTTCTCCATTTGAAGGAATAGTTGTTCAAGCAGACCAACAAGAAATATGTAATACTGAAATATAAGATATCAAACCAAACGAAATAATAAGAAAACCCAACAAGGAATATTTTTTAATTCCTTACCTTTAATTTTTGAAAAAAACATATTTTAAAATATAATATCATACAAAAACAAATTATACTTGAATTAAATCAAATTTTAGATTCATTATAATATATTATTAAATATTAGTAACATTATAGAATATAAAAAATCTATTCTTAGTAAGGTTATAATTTAAATAAATAAAAACTATTTCAAAGTAAAATAAATGTTATAACAAAATTAAGTTCTTATAATCTTATTTTAATTTAAATCTAAATCAAATTAATTATTTCATCAGTAAATCTACTTGTAGTTAAATTACCACCAATATCAATAGTCTTTTTATTTTGTTTTAACAACTCTATAATAGAATCTTCTATTTTTTTACCATAAATATTTAACATATTATCATCATATTTGTTTACTAACCATTCAAACATCATTTTCATACTTAATAAAATGGAAGACGGATTCGCAATATTTTTTCCAGCTATATCAAACGCAGCTCCATGTACTGGTTCAAATAATGCAAAATCTTTCCCTATATTTGATGCTGGACCCATTCCTAGACCACCTACAACCTGTGCAGCCTCATCGGACAATATATCTCCAAATAAATTAGTTGTTACAATTACATCAAAGTCTTCTGGATTTCTTATCAAATTCATAGAACATGCATCTACATATAATTCACTATATTCAATATCTGGAAAATCTTTAGATACTTCCCGACAAACGTTCTTAAATAATCCGTCGCCCTTTCTCATTACATTTGCTTTATGTACTGCAACTACTTTCTTTTTTTGATTTCGAAGTCTTGAAATTTCGAATGCAGCCTCTGCTATTCTTTTTGATGCTTTTTTTGATATTATTCTTAATGCAGCAATAGTATCATTGTCTGCATTAAATTCCCATCCTAGATATAGATCTTCTGTATTTTCTCTGACTATCACTAAATCCACATCAGCGTTTTCTTTTTGTGCAAAAGACTTGATATTAGGATATGTTTTTGCTGGTCGGATATTTGCATATAAATCAAAATATCGTCTTAAAAATATTATAACATCAGCGGCACTTTCTCCTACCGGTCCTTTAATACACACATCACTTTTTTTTATTGATTCAAGAGTTTGTTCTGGTAAAGCTTTTCCATATTTAGCAAGTGCTGAATCTCCAGCTTCAACATGAGTTAAATTAAATTTTAAACCGGTTTTTTTTTCATTAATTGTTTGTAAAACTTTTGTAGCAGATTCTATTAATTCTGGACCAATTCCATCTCCTGGTATTAAAGAAACATTGTAAACATTTTTTCTTACGGAATCAAGTTTCGAAGTATTGTTGATGATACTATTTCTTTTAGAATTTGACAAAATTTTTCTAACTATTTTTATTATATTTCAATATTAAATTTTTTTGAAATGAGTTATAAAATTATGCCATTGTATATTACTAATAATTAATAATCACATTACTATAGGTTTAAAATATAGATAATAAGGGCAAGAGATAACTTGAGGTAGGTTTATTTATAATATATAAATGGCAAAAATAGCGGTAATTGTTGGATCTGTTAGAAGAGATCGTCAAGGTATAAAAGTTGCCAGATGGATCGAAAAAAAACTTGATGAACGTAACCATGTTGTATACTTTATTGATCCTTTAGAGCTGAACTTACCCTTGTTGGATAGAATGTACAAAGAGATGACAAATCCTTCAGAAAAAATAATGAAATTGAGAAATCAAATCAATGATGCAGAAGGATATATTCCTGTCACACCGGAATACAATAGAAGTACTTCAAGTGCCTTAAAAAATACCATTGATTATTTCTTGGAAGAATATTTTTTTAAACCATCTGCGATAGTTTCATATTCTCCTGGAATGTTTGGCGGAATAAATGCCTCGACACAACTTAGGTTAATCTTTGCAGAACTAGGTGCTCCAAGCATATCATCTGCATTTACAATACCAAGAGTTCATAAAGTTTTTGATGATAATGGAAAATTAATCGATGATGCATATAACAGGAGAATAGGTAAATTTCTTGATGAATTTGAATGGTACATAGAAGCATTCAAAAATCAAAGAGCAAAAGGAACTCCTTACTAGTAGTATTTTTTATTCATATCTTTTGACAATAGAACAAGAAAATTTTTAAAACATTTCAATATAACGGTTATTAGTTGTATCTATCTTTTTAAAACTCAATTTTTAAGATCATGTATAAATAAATCGTTTAATCATATTATACTAATTCAATATGGATCAAAAAATAGGTTCTTTTGAATGTGAAAGTTGTGGTACTATCTTTGACAATGAAGAAGAATTTTTAGAACATGAAAAATATTCGAAATATCGAAGAAAGACTTGCTGTTGGCAGTAATATTATTACAAAATAAACTGATTCTATTTATTGCTGAATATTATATTCGAGCAAAAGCACTTATATCATATTATAATAATTTTTTATCTGTAATATTTTCTGCAAAAGTACAATCGATTTTAATGATATCAATATCAAAAAATTATTAATAATTTCAAATTATTTCAGAAATCTTATTTTCATATTTAGATTCAATTAAAATTTTCTTAAGATATAACAATATAAAATTATTATTTTAAAGTAAAATGAAAGAAATTATTTATTTCTGTGACTTTAAAGATTGTCTTCCACCAAATTTGATTGATCTTGCATAACGCGCGCCTAGACTTCGTAATTGTTCTAAAGAAAGGATATGAATTTTTGTATTATCACCAGATAATGCTTTTGAATAAACATTAAATCTTGCCCATTCTTCTAATATCTCGATAAAAGCACGAGATTCATGAATACATGCACCTAAAGAAATAACTCCATATTTTGGTAAAATTATTATCGTTCTTATAGGCCTAAGCGGTTCGCCTAAACTTGATCTTGCAACTACTTCGATTATTTTTTTATCAGAAATTTTGGTTTTGTTATCGCATAAATTTTTATGATCTAATTTAATTATAGGGATATCACCTAAAATTAAAGATGCTTCTCCGTGCAAATTTTCTAATTTATTCGTATTCATAAAGGAAGCCAATGTGAATGGACTGAACGTATGAGAGATAGCATTAACGTCAGGTCTTAATTTGTATAATTCTAAATGTAGTTTAACTTCAAAAATATTCAAGTTATGATTTGAATTTTCAAAATCATCAATATTTAAACAATGAATAGAATCTAAATGGGTTAAATTATTAGAATTATTTTTAATTGAATCAATTTTATTCGAATTTTTAATAATCCATATCTTACCAGACTTGGGCAATCTTGCACTATTGTAAAATTTTAATGGATTTAGAATGCCTTTCTTTTTGAATCCTTCACTACAAAATAAAAGTTCTTTTTTAAGGGTTTGTTCATTTTTTTGACATAACTGACAAAAACTATTACCTATAAAAAATGCCATAAATTATTTTACCTCAAAAATACCTCAAAAATAATACAGCATTTTATGAATATTGATTTTTTCAATGTACTTTCTTGTTTTCTGGTTTTGTTATTTTTTTAATTGATTTTATTATTGTATGTTCACTCCATATTCTACATGTTCCTTCAAATGAGACCATTGTAGGTCCTTTAGGAGAATAAGGAGTACACTCTTTCATATAAAGAGGACATTCCGTAGGTTCACACAAACCTATAATTACTTCACCACATCTTGCACCATATACAAAATTATCACTTGAGTTTTTCTTTTGTATACCATATTTTGAATAAGCATCAATATCTTTAAATTTATCTTTAAGAGAAAATCCGGATTCTTCAATTTCTGCGACACCTCTTACATATTTAGTGTCCAAATTAAAAACCTGTTCAAGTTTTTTGAGTGCTTTGATATTACCATCCCAGGTAACAGATCTGGTGTATTCATTTTCTAGTTTATAATTTGTTTTTTTTATTTGATTAAGCAGCATGAATATACTAATTAAGATGTCTATTGGTTCAAAACCAGAAAAAACTTGTGGTTTTTTTGTTTCAAGAAAATATCTATAATATGGTTTCATTCCTGTTATAGTAGAAGAATGACCGGGATTTATTACACCATCTATTCCTAGAAGTGAAGATTTCAGTACAGATCCAACAATGGGAGGCATGTATCTATATGAAAGAATAAGTGAAAGGTTTGGGGGAAATCCATTTAATATCTCATAGGCAGTTGGTGGCGAAGTTGTATCAAAACCCACAGCAAAAAATACAAATTCTTTTTCTGGTGATTTGTTTGAAATTCTTATTGCGTCATGTATACTATAAATGACTTGAACATCTGCTCCATCAGACCTACTTTCCAATAGACTTTTATTATTTGTACCTTTGGATCGAGACATATCACCATAAACTAGTATTGTTTTTCCTTCCATTGCAAGTTTTATTGCATTGTCAATATCTTCAGAAGGAGTTATACAAACAGGACATCCAGGTCCTGATCTAACCTCTATGTTTTTAGGCAATAAAGAACGTACACCATAATGGGATATTGTCCATTCATGCGATCCACATACATGCATAAAAAGTAGATCTTCTTCTATTTCTTCAGCTAAAGTATGAATTTTTTCGCTTAATTTTTTTGCTAGTTGAGGATCTTTATATGATTCAAGAACCATTTTTCATCATCATTAACTTCGTGTTTGATCTATTTTTTTTAGATTAATCTCATTTACAATATTCCCTGTTGGACATTCTTGAGAGATTTCACAACGTTTACACTTCCAATCAGTTAGATTTCTCCAATAATCAATAATATTTTCGGCTTCTTCTAAATCCAAGACTTCTATTGCATAACCAGCGTGAACTAGAACATAATCGCCTTTCTTTCCGTTAATATGAGATATATTAATATCGTTTTTAGTGGTATTTGCTCCAAAATCAATCTTGGCAAAATCTTCTTGAATTTCGATAATTTTACCAGGGAATGCCAAACACATTTTAATATTATAAAAATAGAGAATCAGACCTATAAAGATTTTAAATAAATATTATTTTTGTAAAAGTTTATTCAAAGCAAAATATGCCTGTCCTACAGATATACCACCGTCTCCAGGTGGAATATTTTTATGGAGTAAAAATCTAATACCATTTTTTTCTACCTCATTTTTTATTATTTTTGTAATTATCTTGTTTTGTGAAACTCCACCTGAAAATCCTATTACATTGATACATGATGACAAAGCATTATCTATTGCAATACTAGCCAATCCTTTTGCAATATACACTTGAGCAGAATAAGCAAGATCTTGTATTGAAAACTTGTCTTTGTTTTCAAAGATGAATTTGAGCAGATAGGTTGTGTCCAATATATTGTTTGATATTATTTTTATAGGAATAGAAATATCTTTTCCATTAGATGATCTTGATTCTAATGAGATTGCAGGTTCACCTTCAAAAGTTCTTTTATAACATATTCCCAATAATGACGATACTGCATCTAATATTCTTCCTGTGCTTGTAGTCATAGGATAATCTCTTGTACTTGTAATTGTGGAAATAATAAAATCTAATTCTCGTTTGGAATACGGAAAGTGAATTAAATTATTATAAAGAAATTTTTCAATTCCATCTACTTGTCCTAACAATATCCCTGCAACCATCCTCAGTGGATTTATCGTTGCAAGGTCACCACCTATCATAGGTTGTTCATTTAAATGGCCGATTCTTTCAAATTCTGTAGCATTATAACATTGAAATATTTCACCACCCCAAATTTGTCCCTCAAGGCCATAACCAACTCCATCACAAACTATTCCTATCATATCTGTCAAGTCATATTCTGCCATCAATGATAACATGTGAGCATGATGATGTTGAACTTGATAAACTAAAGAATTTTCCTTGTTCTTTTTAGATAAATCAAAAGCTAGTTTTGTACTCAAAAGTGTAGGATGTTGATCACAAACAAATATTGATGGTTCTTTTTGATTTAAGAATTTAATTGATTTATCAATCATGGTTTTAAAGTAGTTATATGATTCAATATTGTAGAGATTACCTATGTGCTGAGAAAGAAAACAGTTTGAATTATACAAAATAGAAAATGTTACATTTTTTTCACATCCAAGTGCTAAAATACATTCAGAACTCTTTTTCTGAAATGTGAGCTTCAAAGGAGAGATACCTCTTGAGCCTCTTATCAAAATAGGAACATTTTCTATTATTTTTAATATCGAGTCATCACATGGTGTAAAAATTTTTCGATCATGGATTAAAAAGTAATCTGCACAATCACTCAAAGATTCAACTGCCTTATTTTCATCTTTTATTATTGGCATATTTGTATCATTTCCACTTGTCATCACTAATACGTGATCTTGTACAAAATTTAACAGTGAAATATGAAAACCAGTGTATGGTAACATTACGCCAATGGTATTGAATGAAGATATAGCAGGAGAAAGATAATATTTTTTGTTCTTATTTAGAAGAACAATCGGCCTTGAAGAAGAAGATAATATTCTTTTTTCAACCTCATTTATAATGGCAAAAGATTTAGTAGAATTTAGATCTCTACTCATAACAGCAAATGGTTTATTTTTTCTATTTTTTTTATTTCGTACTTTTATTATTGGATTAGAATTGGTAGCAGAAGT
>JBNAIF010000203.1:0-32189 GCA_050043595.1 Nitrososphaeraceae archaeon
TAAAATTAGTATTTTTTTTAGCTTTTAAATTATTTTCATTAATAAAAATTTTACCGTATTCTAAATTAACTATTTCATTTGATAATAATACTGAAGCATATGGTGATGATACAGGTCCTATCAATTCATTGATTTTACCTAATTTTTTACCAAGAGAATCAAACACTAATTCACCCTCAGAAATTTTCTGTTTATTATTTATTTTAACAATAAGCCTACCACTTTTTGCTTTATGAATTATTTCTCCTAGCTCCTTCAAATATTTAAGCTTGAAATTTTCTCATTATCATAGTGTTCGGTCAAGATTAATTAATAAAATTGATAAAGAAATAATACAAAAAAAATTATCTATTTTTTTTGTTCTTTATTCTTTTAGATATCATTTGAGATGCTAATTTTTCTATGATATCACATTTACTTCCCATGTTAGAATTTTTTGATAACATTACATAACCGGATCTAACATATGGTCTTCTTGGATATCTTGCAGAATCATTAAATTTATCTTCAGAAAGTTCAATTCCAGAACGATCGGCTGCTTCTAACAATTCTGAAAAGATAGGATCATAAATTGCATTTTCTTTTTTTACCCTGCGTCCTTTTTTTCTAGTCAAATTTTTATTAAAATAATCTAACCAAATTATGATGTGATTATAATCTTTCAATTGTGTAGTATCTTATAGATAGAATTATTTGAATTTTAATAATATAGAATTAAATTTGTTAAAATTAAAAAATATATCAAGATTCATTTTGTAATATTGCATTTATAGAACCGTCTTGACCAGGACGTGAAACAATTCTTGCGGTTCCTAGTTCAGTTTCTATTACTGCCCCTTTACTCAATACACCACGTCTTTCATAATCCTTATTTGCAGAATTTCCTAAAACTCTGATAATTTTAGTTTTTGTAGTTTTTTTATTTATAGGATCGTTAATATTAGCATATTCTGTGCTTTTTATTGCTTGTTTTGTATTATTTCCTCTAACATCTCTTGAAATAATATTTTGGTTTCCTTGTACTGGTTCGTTCGGATATCGATCTATTTGGTGTTTTCTTCGTGAATGAGATTGATTTTTTTTGCCACCAGTGTATTTTCGTCCAGAAAGATTCTCGATAGATTTACGCATTATTTGAAATAATTAGATATACTGTAATTAAGAGTTTTCTACTTTTTTTTAATTAACATATTCTTAATCACATCTAGACTAGGAATTCCAAAATAATCTTGAAATTTCTTGGTTGTTTTATAAACTTTCAATCGTCCTACATTTTCATGTTCTACAAAAGATAATTGTTCAAGATGTTTGACATGCGAATATGCCTGAGTCCCCCTAATTTCAACGAGTCTCTTGGAAGTAATAGGTTGCTCATATACCACATAGGATAATGTTTTTAATGCTGCAGATTGTAACAAAGGTTGCTTAGCGAATTTTCTTATTACTGGAACATAATCTGGTTTTAATTGTAAAACGTAATTTCCGTCAGATAGTTTTTCCAGTTCCAATGCATAAAAATTTGAATTAACCTTAACCATTAAAGTATTCAAGATTCTTTTTACTTTTTCTTTAGAATGAATTCCTGCAGCCTTTGATATTTCATCTAAAGATAGAGGGCGTCCAGAGGAATATAACGCTGCTTCGACTCTTGCAATAATTTCTTGTTCAGGAAATTTTGAAGTCAAGGTATAACTTACAAATTTTACTTATTTATTAACATTAATTTTATTTTTTTGAATCAAAATATCATATGAAGTTTGATCCTGTAAAATATGGATTTTATCTTTCATAGCGAGGTGCAATAGAGCGATAAATGTTCTAGCGACCTCTAATTGTGACATTTTTTTAGTTAATTCATTGAATGTAATTTGGTCCAATCTTTGAAGAGAGTAAAGAATTAATTCTTCGTGTTCTTCTAATATTTGTTCAAATTTAATTAAGTATTGATCAAAGTCAAAATCTTCTAAAGGTTCTAGCTGTATTGAAATATTTTTTCTTGGCTTTGGATTAGCCATTTCCGAAATCATTTTTTCCAATACCTTGAAAAGATCTTCAATTGATACAGGATATGTAGAATTTAATCGAAATGGAAAATCAATTAGATCAATTTCAGGAATATCTTTTTCTTGGTCTATACTTTTCTTTTCGAGAGCTATTTTTTCCAGTTTAAAAATACTCTCTACTTTTAAACGATATATAAGAGAAGAAGACCAAGCTGCAATACCACAAATCCGTAAATCTGGATTTCCTGAAGAACTAACAACATTTAACAGCAAATCAAGTAGTTTGGAGATATTTATTTCCCATACATTTTTTTTTCCTACCAATGTAGGATTAAATAAAAGATCTAATGGAGGTTCTGATAGTAGTTGTGAATTGTTTTCGTGTTTATCATCCATGAAATTTTTCCTTGCAATAATAATTATAAAATAGCAGCATTAAAACTTTTAAAAAATGAATATGATTATAGTTTTAACCAATCTAATGGTATATCTTGATACAAACCATTTGGAAGGATTCGTCTGATAGAGATTGGAAGAACTTTTTTATCTAATTCTTCAATTGCAATAGATATAGAACTAAAATCGGCGGTATCGACATGTATCATCAATGGAGCTCCATATGACAATTGTAAAGATCGTGCACCAGTTATTCTAGCCTTTTCAAATCTTGTTAAACTATTTGGACCTATTAAAATTTCTTTATTTTTTCCAGTTATCTCTTTGGACTCAAATTCTGGTTCATTGTAAACAACAAACTCTTCTGTGCGTGTAGATTTAGGTTCTTCGTTGGATTCCAAATCAGTTTTTGATTTTGAAGATGATGATTTGGTTTTGGATTTTGATTTTGAAGATGATGATTTGGTTTTGGATGAATCTATATCATTTTTATTAGCTTTATCTAATCCCTCATCAGCACTATTATTTGAATTTTGATCACTAATTTTTGAAATTTTTTGAGCCAAGAATACTGCTGAAAAATATTTAAATGTAATTAAACGTTACTAATTTTATTACGAACGTTTAATAAAACAGACGTAAGAATCGAGAATAAATGTGGAACGAAGATAGTAAAATCAAATCAGTATCAAGAATACAGATAGAGATCGAGGTAAAAAACAAAGGAATTATGAGAGCGGAACTAATTAGACATTCGTCACCACTGACAATATCATCAATAACTAGGAATTTACCTATTTCTGGAAGAATCCATAATAATTCGAATACATTTTACTATATACAAACTCAATTATCTATTGGAGCTGAAAAACAAAAAACTTGTTTTGATAAAGGAGAAATAGCTTATATGACAACAAATAATGCTATTTGTTTTTTTGTAAAAAAAATAGCCACAATACCTATGAACAAGATTGGTCGTATAAAAGATAATATCAAAATTTTGGAACAAGTAGAACCTAAAGATATAATGGAAATAAAGATTGATAGAAAATAAATCAAAAAGTATGATTATAATATAAAAATACTATTTTAATTTATAAATGCGATGTCCTGAATATCCTCCAACTAATTCTATTTGACCTTTGGATTCAAGGTTTTTTACATAGCTATTTGCTACGGAAATTTTTACATTTAATACTTTGGCAACTGATTGCACGGTAATAGATTTCATTTTTTTGAGAGGACTAGTGTTGTTTGGATCCGTAATTACTACAGACAATTTTTTTGATTTATCAGAAAATTTTTCTGTTTTCTTAGTTGTGTTTGAACTTTGATTGCTAGATTTTGAACTTGTATATTTCTTATTTGATCCTCCGCCCATACTATTCTAAAATAATAACCTGCATATAATTATTTATTATTTTAAGATCCAAGAGATAAATTAAAAGAAAAGCAAACATTATCGAGACATAAATTTAAATAATATTTAAAAAATTACTATATGAAAAATATCTATTGGAATTTTCCATAATTGCTAACATTTTTGAAGAAATGCAGAAAACTAGAAGTAGATTAATACTTACAGATTTTTTAGTTAAATTGATAAAAAAAACGCCTAAAGACACAATTAGACGAATAATTTATCTTTTACAAGGTAAAATATACCCAGATTACGAAGGAATAGAATTAGGTTTAGCAGAAAAGCTTACCATAAGATCCATAGCACAATCAACAGGAAACAGTATAGAAAAAATTGAAAAAATATATTTTGAAATAGGGGATCTTGGTAAAACAACCGAACAAGTAATCGAGAAAAAATATCAAACCACATTAATGACAGAAAAAATAACAGTAGAAAGAGTATATGACACGTTTAAAAAAATCGCAAATTCTACAGGATCTGGTTCTCAGTTAACAAAATTAAGACTTGTGAGTAGTTTATTAAATGATGCCGATCCTAAAGAAGGAAAATATATTGTAAAATTTTTAACTGGTACATTAAGACTAGGAATCGCAGAAAATACAATAATTGATGCATTATCATTGGCTTTTACTGGAAATAAAGGAAATAAAAACAAAATAGAAAATGCTTACAATATACATAGCGATCTAGGGAATGTAGGAGAAATATTATCAAAAAAAGGATTATTGGAATTAGAAAAATTAAAACTAACACCTTTAAATCCCGTACGCCCTATGCTAGCAGAAAGAATCTCATCTCCTGAAGAAGCGTTAGAACGAGTTGTTAATAACAAAATAGCTTGTGAATATAAATTAGATGGTGAAAGAGTACAAATTCATAAAGATAATCATAAAATTGAATTATTCTCGAGAAGTTTAGAAAAAATTTCGTCATATTATCCAGATATCATTGACTTGATAAGTAAATTTAAAATAAATAAAATGATTGTAGAAGGGGAAATTATTCCAATTGATCTTGAAACCAAAAAAATATTACCATTTCAGGAATTAATGTACAGAAGAAGAAAGTATAACATTGATGAAATCGTAAAAATTAAACCAGTTAAAATTATTTTATTTGAGATTTTGTTTCTAGAAGGAGATGATTGTACAAAGATACCATATGTTGAAAGAAGAAAAATCCTCGAAAAACTATTTCATGATAATAAAAATAAAGAGTCTAATATAGAAATAGTAAAACAAAAAATATTAACAGATAAAAAACAAATCAAGAAATTCTTAATGGAATCTATAAAGAAAAGTTCAGAAGGTTTGATGTTGAAACAATTAGATGGAACTTATAGAGCTGGAGCAAGAGAATTTCTTTGGATGAAATTAAAACAAGAATACGATAAGAAAGTAAATGATACATTAGATCTAACCATAGTAGGAGCGTTATTTGGTAAAGGAAAAAGAACGGGATATTATGGTGCTTTACTTCTTGCTGCATATGATAATGAAACGAATATGTATCATAGTACGTGTAAAGTAGGTACAGGTTTTTCCGATAGTAACTTGGAAAATATCTTCAACAAGTTAAAAAATTTTATTACAAAGAAAAAACAAGATAATATTGAAACTAATATGAAAATGGATGTTTGGTTCGAGCCAAAGATCGTAATAGAAATTATAGCATCAGAAATCACTCTTAGTCCTTCTCATACAGCTGGTCATAATGCAATAAAAAAAGGATCGGGATTAGCTTTACGCTTTCCTAAATTTACTGGAAAGATAAGAGAAGACAAAAGTCCTGAGAATTCTACTACATGCAACGAATTGATTTCAATGTACAAGAAACAAGTAAAACAAGTATAATAATAGTATAGTTATATTTTCTTATTAATAGTCAAAAAAAATTAATATTTAGCGTAAATCTAATTTCTTTTAAAATATAAATATAGAATAATTAATAAATATCAAAATTTTTGTATTTTATTAAGACATATATATGGATATCGAGAAAAAGATTAAAAAAGAGAATATATATCGATATTGATATGAGAAAGAAAAAAGAAGAAATACAAAAAGAAAATCAAGATAAATTAGTTAAATCAATAAATAATTTAGATATAATAGTTAAAACTGATAATATTCCGAAAAATATAAGAAATAAGCTGAAAGAAATAATAGTTTTGTTAAATGATGAGAAAGTTGGCAGTATTTCAGTAAGAGCTGCAAATGCAGTTAGTATGATGGAATCTATGACACAGAACCACCAAGTGCAGTCACATATAAGAACAATGATATGGCAAGCAATATCATCATTAGAAAGTATCAGAGAATAGTATCAAGTTTGTTTAGAGAGTATTATCTTTGGATGGTTTTATTGGTGGTGGTAATTTTTCTAACTTATGCTTAGGATTAGCTAAATAATGACGAGATGCTCCTTCACCAGATAATACAATATTACATTGAATACATTTATATTTTATAGCCATAACTCCAACCGCAATTATTTAATTTATTGTAATTAAAAAAGTTATGGTTATAAAGAACAAGTAGAAATATAGAGATAAATTATTTTAATTTGATAATTTCCCTATTATCGGGTACAGTAGAACGAATATGAAATCTATTGTAAATTGTACTTGCAACGTTTTCTGATTTTGATTTTTCTCCATGATTCACTAAAACTCTTTTTGGTTTAATTTTGTGAACAAATCCAAGAATTTGATTGAAATCACTATGACCACTAAATCCATCAATTTTTTGCGTATTACATCTTATGGGAATTACCTTTACCTTTCCTTGATGGTCTAACATACTAACTTCATTCATAGTACCATCTAATACTCTTCTCCCTAAAGTTCCGTTTATTTGATAGGACACAAAAATTATTTTGTTGTTTGTATTAGGAGCAATTTGTTTGAAATATTCTACAGATGGGCCCCCTTCTAACATTCCTGAAGTTGCCATTATTATTGCAGGATTTTCATCATTTAATACATCGTCCCTCTTACCGATACCATTAACAACTGTAAAATAATCAGATTCAAACGGATTATTGCCTTGTGCAACAGAACGACGGATATCTTGACCAAGATAATGAGCAAAAGACATGTGTATTGCACTTGCTTCAGATATCATTCCCTCTATATAAATAGGAGATTCAACTAAACGTCCTTCACGCATTTCTTTATCAATTACTAACATTATTTCTTGTGCTCTCCCAACAGCAGGAACCGGAATTAGAACCTTGCCACCAGAACGCAAAGTTTGATTAACAGAATCTGAAAAAGATTTGTAAACAACTGATTGATCAGGCATCACATCAGATGTATTTCCGTAAGTACTTTCAGTAATAAGTGTCTCTACTCTATGATATAATGAAATTGCGCTATCTAATAATTGTGTTTTTGCATATTTGTAATCTCCAGAATACAATATGTTATGTATTCCAGAAATATTAAGATGAACTGTTGCACTTCCCATAATATGACCGGCATTATTCAATGTTATGGTTATATCAGGAGAAATATCAGTTGGTTTTCCATACGGTAAAGTTATACAATGTTTAATCATTTCATTAATATCTCTAATTTCATACGGACAATAAGATCCTGTGTTCTTTGCTATCTTAACAGAATCCATCTGTAACAGACTCATTAGAGGAAGCGTAGGTTCTGTACAATATACAGGTCCTTTATAACCATATTTGAATAAAGCAGGTAAAAAACCTTGATGATCTATATGGGCATGACTTATAACAATTGCATCAAGATCATGAAGATCGAAATTAAACCAGTCTAGTCTTGGATAAGATGACAATTCACTGTTCTCGCCTGGATTTAGTCCGCAATCTAGCATTATTTTACTTTCTGGAGTAACAACAATAAAGCAAGAGCGACCTACTTGTTTTACACCACCTAAACAATATAATAATACCTCTTTCCTGTTATTCCAAGGTTTTAGTTTAGTTCTATTATTTTGAAAATTAACATCATTTTTTTTATCGTCGTCATGACTGCGATAATAATCATTGTTATTATCATTTTTTTTGATTAATTGTTCTCTAAATATTCTTTTGCCTAACCCTCTAAGAAATATAGATCTATCCTTGGAAGAAGTTTTTAATATGCCATGGATATTTTTAATGCTGGAAGAAGGAATATTCGAAGATCTACGTAGGTGAGATATCCAGCCAGTAGATTGAGCGATATTAATTAAAAGTTCAGACGAAATTTTTTCTGGTTTGTTTACTTCTAGTATAACTTCACCAGTAGCATCATCACAAAAAACTGCGGATACAACAATATCATCATCAAGCATCTTTGATATTAGTGACCTAGTTTTATCCTCATGTAATCTTATGGAAGGATCGGTTCTTACAATAAACCGTTTTTTCAAAGTTTTAGAGAGAGAAGATAAATAATATGTTAATTCAGTTAATGAAAATTTAGGATTTTTTGTATATAAAGCGATATTTGGACCTTCGAATCTAGCTAAAGTTATTTGTGACTCTGAAGGAATTGACTTCAAGATAGTCTTGGAAATGAATTCTTCGTCATAAAGTTTATCTGTATTATTATTTAGACCTTTTTCATATGATTTCTTTTTCTTTGAATTTATATTTTGTGTGTCAGATTTCAATTTTGATGGATCATTAGTTATAATTATATTGTCATAGTCTGAAGAAGTTATAGGATCTGAAGATTTATTATTTCCATTTTTATTAACATGATTTTCTTTCATATAATCACCGTTTTAAAAACCATTGATGATAAATATCTCTAATTAAATATAGAATTACAGACATAAATTTTAAATAACCAATTCATTACACACTACAACCATTAATATATTTTTACATCAATTTAAATATGAAAAAATAAAATTAAAAATGATGATTTATAATTTAATAGATTGGTTATGATAGAATCCAAGGTAATGCAATAGATAATCCTACAATTACAGTCATTCCAAGTGTCATAAATGTAGATAATTTTATATTTTTGAATGATTTCCGTTCTAGTAACGATCCATACCATTGACCACCATCCAATGGACCGATAGGTAAGGCATTAAATATACCAACATTGAAATTGATAAATGCTATCCAAACTAGCAAATTTCCAATTATTGGATATAAAGGACCAAATAAATCAGATTTATAAAAATTCTGCATAGAGTCGGAATATGGACTGATAGGATTAAGAGTTGGTGGAACAATAATGCCCAGAGCTTCTCTAATACTAGACGGAGTGAACAAACTTTTGTATCTTTCTAGTAAAGATGATGGATCCTTTAGAGGAATTGGTGTGATTCCCAAAATAGGACCATTAGGTTTCGATTCTGGCAACTGAACAGATTTAGTAAATTCGGTACCATCTTTGGATATCCATGTTATTTCCATATTGTTTCCCAAATTATTTTGTAAAACGTTATTTAATTCAACAATATCATTAACAGATTGACCATTAATAGAAGTTAGTAATGAATGTTTGCTAATACCAATAGAACTTGCCAAAGAGTTATCATGTACTTCATGAATTAACAATCCTGTAGTTTCAATGCCATCAATTGGAGAAAGTGATAACACTAACGTGTATAACAACGCTATAGAAAACAGTGTTACGATCATATTGTTTAATGGGCCTGCAGTTAGGATAGCACTTTTTTGTTTGAAAGATATTTTATCCAATTCATCTTTTTCTATATTTACAAATGCACCAATTGGAAATATTCCTAATAACACTATGCCTGTAGAATCTACTCTAACATTATAGACCCGAGCAACTATACCATGACCAGCTTCATGAATAATGATTGTTATAAATAATGCAGCTAGGCCATATGTTATAGGAAGATAAGGATTAAGTCCAGGAATCAATAGAAAAGCTTGTGGTCCTAAATCTCTAGCACCTTCTCTAAACGTATCTGCAGAAGAACTAAAAGTAAGAGTATACAATGTTCCAACTATTGCAAATATAGCAAGCGCAGTAATTATTGGCATTAGATAAATATTAAATCCAGCATAAATTTTACCAAATTTTGTTTTCGCAACTTTATCAAAGAATTTTAAACCGTATGGTGTATGAATTAAAACCAAAGGAAATTTGACTTCATGATGAACTCCAGAATTTTTTTGCAAACAATAATTATTCTACTTATGGGTATTTAAATTAAATCATCGGTTAAAGATCCACAAACATCAAATATATAAATAAAAACTATAATTATTCTTCTTTGAGAAGCAGTAAAAAAATAAGCAGAAAATTCTACAACATGGATACAAAGAAAGTAGCTAAAGATCTAGTAGGTAAAAAAATTGTGAGGAATATCAAAGAAAATGAACATGTAGTAATGAAGTTATCAGGATTGATAGTAGAAACAGAAGCTTACGGTTTCAAGAATGATAAGTCTAGTCATGCGTATAATGGAATTACAAAAAGAAACGGCGTTATGTTTGGTCAAGTAGGCAGATCATATGTGTATTTTACTTATGGTAATCACTATTGCTTCAACATAGTAGCTCGTAAATTCAATGTCAAAGCAGGGGCAGTTCTAATACGAGCGGTAGAACCGATTAAAGGAATAGAATACATGAAAAAGAATAGAAAAGTAGAAAATTTATATTCTTTGGTGTCAGGTCCTGGAAAATTCACACAAGCATTTCAAATCAATCAACAACACAATGATCTTGATCTTACAGATTATAATAATGAAGTTTATGTTGAAGAAGGTATTGTACCAGATGGAATTTGTGTTACAAAAAGAATTGGAATAAAAAACGACGTAGATAAATTTTGGAGATTTATAATGATGAATAAACATATAGATGGTATGAAAATAAATAAACATGTTTCAAGAAAAAAAGAAAATAGCAATTACATATTTAATTAATTCATTCTTAATTAATAGTCTATATAATTTTTTGACTCGAAGATATCACATATTTACGATCTCTCCAATTCACTATACCGCTTGTACCAGATATTATTATTCCTGTAATAAAACTCAACACAATTATAAATGATCCTACAGGTGATCCCAATGAATAAAGTGGATTAAGGAATAAGGTTTTTGGAGAATGAAAAATATTAGTAACAAATTGCAAAATAATTACAGAAATGGTAACAAAAGTAACAAATAGATATAATAAATCAGAACTAAAGTAAATAGTATATATAGAATAAGAAAGTAAAAAATATGGAAACAATAAAACAAAGAACAAGAATAAAGTTATTGATACTGCATTGATTTTACTTTCTTTAAATAATGGTATCACTAATCTTTGAATAGAATTCAACAGTTCTTTAGCATTACGAGCCCATACCGCATCAATGAATTCTTCCCCACGAATCATTTTCATTTGGAATTTATTATCCTTAACTTTTCTTCCTAAAGCACCGTCTTCAATAATTTCATTTTTTACAGATTCATGAGTACCAATCTTTTCATAAATATTCCGAGATATAATAAAATAACTTCCAAAAAAATAACCCACTTTAGATGTAGGATCATTGACTTTAAGCGGTGAGAATCTAGTATGCAAAAAAATTGTAAAAAGTGGTAACGTAATTTTCGTAAATAGATCTTTACAAATTAATTTTGGTACTATAGTAATAGCATCAAGATTTTTTTCTAACAAATATTGTACTGAAATTGACATAAGATTTCTTGAGTGTATTGTATCTGCATCTGTAAACAATAAAAGATCGCCGCTAGATTCGAGATAACCAGTATAACATGCCCAAGTTTTACCCATCCAACCATCTGGCCTTTTTGGAGTACTTGTTACCTTGATATTCTTAAATTTATGAACAGAGTTTTGCATTAATTCTAGAGTTTTATCTGAGGAATCATCATTAACCAATATAATTTCATAATCAGGATAATTAAGGCTTGACAAACTATCAATACATTGTTTGATGTATTGTTCTTCATTACGGGCAGGAAGAATAATACTTATCTTAGGAAATTTTATTTTTTTATTTTTATTTTGAATAAATTTAGAAAGCATAGGAGATTTTGAAAGTGATCTAGACATAAATAAGATAAAATAAACCCAAGTAAAGAGAATACCTATTATAGAGATTACAAAGAAGATATGAATGGCATTATTAAGAATTTCCATAACATCTAGATTGATGCCTATGATGTAAATAAAAATTATTATGATTTTAATAAATTTAATACTATTAAGAAAATCGACAAGTTTAATATACAGTAAAGAAATTCGCATTATTAAGCTCAAAAAATGCTAATAATATTTGATGTTGAAGGTGTCCTTTTAAATGCAGAATATTTACCCGTACTCGCTCAAGTAATTAGTCCAGAAAAAGAAAAAGAAATATGGGATATTACGAAACAAGGAATACGCGGAGAAATTAATTGGGAAGAAGGTATTAAAAAAAGAGTCCATGCGTTACGTGGAATAAATTATGATGATGCGAAAAAAATAGGAGAAAATTTAGAAATTATGCCAGGTGCAAAAGAGCTTTGCAAATCATTAAAAAAAGCAGGGTGGACAATGGTTGCAGTTTCAGGAGGATTTACAATAATTACTGACAGATTAAAAACAGAATTAGGACTGGATCTAATATTTTCAAACGAATTAATTTTTGAGGAAAATCTTTTAAATGACATAGATCTGAAAGTCACGTCCGACAAATCTTTATCTATTAGACCAATAATAGAAAAACTAGACATCAAAAAAGAGGAAATAGTAGTTGTTGTTGATGGTGCTAATGATTTAAAATTGTTTGATTTAGCAGGATATACTGTCGGTTTTTGTCCAGTTGATATAGTAAAAAAGAAGGCAGATGATGTAATAGAAATTCGTGATTTGACATTACTCTTAAATTTGCTAGAAAAAAGATTCGGTAAATCAGTGCTAACACAACAAGTTAAACAATAATTACAGATAATATTTCTTTAATTTATTGTTAAACAAAAACAATAAAATAGAAATAATTCCGATTTTTATTAAAGATAACATATCCCAAAAATCAAATATAACTAAAATAATCTTAAAAGCAATTGATCAATCCAACAATAACATTAAAGATACCGATATAATAGTAATTGCACAAAAAATTATTTCTAAATCAGAAGGAAGATTTGTTGACCTAAATTATATTAAACCTTCACAAAAAGCAACTGAAATAGCTGCACATGTTAGAAAAGATGCAAAATTGGTACATTTAATACTAAAAGAATCAAAGAAAATTGTCAAGATATTTAATAATAATATTATAGTTGAAACCAAACACGGTTTTATTTGTGCTAATGCAGGAATCGATAAGAGTAATGTGGATAAAAATAAAAATCAAGTATTATTATTACCTGAAGATCCAGACAAATCAGCAAATAAGATAAGAAAAGAAGTGAAAAAAATTACAAAAAAAGATATTTCTGTTGTGATATCCGATACCTTTGGTCGACCATTTCGAAATGGTCAAACCAATATAGCTATAGGAATATCAGGAATAAATCCTGTTTGTAGTTATATTGGAAAAAAAGATATGTTTGGACATGAGTTAAGAGTTACAGAAATTGCTATAGTTGATGAAATTGCAGGTGCATCAGAATTAGTTATGAGAAAAACAAATAAAGTTCCAGTTGCGATAGTAAGGGGATTAAAATATTCAAAAAATAAATCAAAGATAAAATATATTTTAAGAGATGAAAAACTTGATATGTTTAGAACAAACTATACCACGAGATAGAGAATAATATCACAAACATTTTATATCATAGTTGTGATGAAAATTATGCAAATAAAATGGATAATGATGATAAAAGTTTTAAGAAAATTATTGATGTGAGGGGCCTTTATTGTCCTGAACCAGTATTTAGAACGAAAATTGAAATGGAAAAGATAACTTCTGGAGATACAATTAAAGTAGTTGCAGATGACCCACAATCAGAAGAAGATATTTCTAGATGGGTAAATAGAAATGGTCATGAATTGGTATCAATCGACAAAAAAGATTCAGATTTAGAATTTGTAATTAAAAAGGCAAAATAAAATTAAGAGTGATAAAATAATGACATTATCTATTACAAAAAATCAGCTACTTCAAAAAATAGGAAATACACCTTTGATTGAACTGGAAAAATTTTCTTCAAACAAGGTGAAATTATTTGCGAAATTAGAAGGGCATAATCCTTTTGGATCTGTCAAAGATAGAGCTGCCTATTGGATGATAAAAGAGGCTGAAAAAAAAGGAAAACTGAAAAAAGATAAAAGTATCATTATTGAACCAACCTCTGGAAATACAGGTATTGCACTAACAGGGATTGCATCTGCAATGGGATATAAAGTAGAGATAGTAATTCCTGATAAAGTAAGTAATGAAACAAAAGACATTTTAAAAAAATTAGGTGCTAAAGTACATGAAACTAGTGATGATCTTTGTCCTAGGGTTGGTGCTGGTACAGATCAAAGCATTGCGCTTGCAAAGGCAATATCTACACCGAGGCAAGACATATACTATATGCCTAATCAATATGAAAATGATTCCAATTTTTTAGCTCATTATGAAAGTACTGGACCCGAACTATGGGAACAAACTAATCACAAGATCACACATTTTCTAACTGGATGTGGTACAGGAGGATCAATAACTGGGACAGGAGTTTTCTTAAAAGAAAAAAATCCGGAGATACAAGTTATAGCAATTCAAGCACAAAAAAATCATTTGCTACAAGGATTACGAAATTTTGAAGAATCATCTATGCCAGATTTATTCAAGAGAAGGGAGGAGGTAGTTGATGAATGGTTCACTGCTACAAATAACAAATCATTTGATCTAGTAAAAGAATTAGCAGATAGAGAAAACTTACTGGTAGGTCCTTCATCTGGTTCAGTACTGGCTGCAATGATAAAGAAGAGAGATGAATTAGAGCATATGAAAAAAGAAGGAGTGATAGTAGGAATATTTGCAGACGATGGAAGAAAATTTAAAAGTTTATTTCTGCAACAAAATGTATTTAGTGAAGATCAATATAAAAAAGCACTGGATAATTCAAAAAACTTATCTGAACTATATTACGAAATATAGTTTAAAATTAACCAATTCAAGAATTAGAGAATAACAAAATACTAATAATCATCTTATTACCACCAACCATGTTAGTTAGAGCATATAAAAAATATGGTGGCTAGTTGGAAGTAAGCCATTTTTCTACATCTAGCGCAGCCATACAACCATAACCTGCTGCCGTAACTGCTTGCCTATAACGAGAATCATGAACATCTCCTGCAGCGAATACA
The DNA here is from genome assembly GCA_050043595.1 of Nitrososphaeraceae archaeon. Taxonomy (GTDB): domain Archaea; phylum Thermoproteota; class Nitrososphaeria; order Nitrososphaerales; family Nitrososphaeraceae; genus TH1177. The sequence goes on from JBNAIF010000203.1 coordinate 15,082, forward strand.
CCAGATATACTGGTTTGAGTATTCTCCTTATTTATAATATATCCATGATCATCCAAATCAATGCTATCTTTAAAGATAATAGTATTTGGTTCATGACCTATTGCAATAAATAAACCACCTACTAAAAATTCATGCTCTTCCTTAGTTTTTACGTTTTTAACATGTATTTTTGAGAGTTTTTTATCTCCGACTATTTTTGTTACCTCACTATTCCAAACAAATTCAATTTTAGGATTATCAAATGCTTTTTCTTGTAAAATTTTACTCGCGCTCAGGGAATCTCTTCTATGAATAATTTTTACAGACTTTCCAAATTTAGTAAGAAAAGTAGCTTCTTCTAATGCGGTATCTCCACCACCTACTACAATAATTTCTTCGCCTTTAAAGAAAGGACCATCACATGTAGCACAGTAAGATACACCTCTACCACCAAATTCATCTTCTCCAGGTACACCCAATTTTCGTGGAGAAGCTCCAGTACATATTAAAACGGATCTTGCTGTATAATATTTTGAATGAGTACGAACTTGAAAAGGTTTAGCTTTAAAATTCACTGAAGTAACTTCATCATCGACGATATTGGAACCAAACCTTTCTGCTTGTTGCCTCATATTCATCATTAATTCTGGACCAAATATCCCTGTTGGAAAGCCAGGATAATTTTCAACTTCGCTTGTAGTCATAAGTTGACCACCTGGTAGATTTCCAGTTATTAAAAGAGTTTTTAATTTTGCTCTCGAAGTATATGTACTAGCGGTATATCCAGCTGGTCCAGATCCTATAATAATAACATCATAATTTTCAGGATCAAGTGGTTTGGAATTATCGTTATCATCATTATTAGACATAGTCGAATATATTAATAGTGTAATGACTGATTAATAATTTGTTCGAATAGTACACTAACAAGTAATATATTGTGATTTATTGTTTCGATATTTTTTCAAGATGTTTTCATGTTCAGGGCAAAATTTTTTCTTGTTGACATGGATTGAAATTAATTCTTCCTGCCAGTGAGCATTATATAATCGACAGAAATCATATTTACAAAAATGATTTGCGGACAAAATGTTGTAGAAAATAGATTGACAAATTAATCCTTCGATCACTGAATTTATACGTTTGTCATTATAATGAATACATCTATTCTTAAATTCATCTTCAATTTGTTCAAGCTCATTTGGTTGTCGACTAAAAAAAATCTGTTTAAAGTAATAATCTTTTGGTTTTGCAGGTCCTTCAACTATTCCTGAAGTTGAGATTAATGTGGGTACTCCACATACAATAGTTCTTGCATGATATCTATTATCACATGAATCAAAAGTACAAATTAGTTTATCAGTAATTATAATATGAATATCATCTATGTCCAGTTCAGAAGAATTTAAAAATTGACTATAATAATTTTGTAATATAAAACCATCATATAGATCGAAATATTTTTGACCAATTTGTTTCTGAATATTTTGTGAATGAGAATGATTTTTATTTACTTTCAAAAATTTATTTTCTTTTTTTAAGTTACTTATTTTTGAATTATATAATAATAATTCAGAAAATGAGTCAAAAATATTATTTTTTGAATTTTCTAAATTATATTTATTAAATTTTTTATTTTTTATATAAACAGTACAGAAATCGAATATATTTTGAATGTTTTTATTAATATTTGCTAAATTTAAAATTTTAGAAGATGAAATATTATAAATAAAAACACGTTTCTTCAATAAAAGATCAAATAAAAAATAGAATATATAGAGATATAGATCTGAATAAAGATTTAATAGATTTTTGTGTGGATCTCATATTTATTATTTAAAAATTGAATTAAAAAATAGATATCAATTTTTATATTATAGTTCTTTTAATTTTTCTGTTGCAATATCTGCTGCTTTTTTACCAGATAACAACATAGAACCGAATGTTGGACCCATTCGTGGTAATCCATGAGTTTCAGTTACTGACATTCCAGTTGCAATTAATCCTGGAAAAACTTCATCTGTATAGTTAACTACTGCATCTTCACTAGTATCAACCCACATAGGATCCATTCCTCTCCATTTTACATATCCCCTCTCCATCAATCTCTTTACAGCCACAGAATCATGACCTGAAGCATCTATAACTAATTTACTTTCAAAAGCGATAGGATCGACACAAGTGATATTCCTAGGTAATGCTGAAACTGGCATCCAATTTACAACAACCCCACCAACTCTTTTATTTTTTAAAACAAGATCATCAAATTTAGTTAGTTGTAAAAATCTAACTCCCGCATCACATGCAGAAGCAATCAATTTAGAGCATGCATGTGGACCCCATGTAGCGTATAAACCATCTTGAATCTTCCTGTATGGAACTCCAAGATCATCCCATACTTTTTGTGCTGGTTCGCGTACGGTAACTGGATTCATCATATATCCACCAACCCAATAACCACCGCCGAGATAGTTATTTTGTTCAATTATCAATGTCCTTATACCTTGTTTTCCTAAATCACGACCTGCAGATAGACCTGCAGGACCAGCTCCTATAATTATAACATCAGAATCAGTGTATTCATTCATTGTTTCCATAAACATTCCTGCTATGGATCGACTGATCTCTTTTTCACTTACGTCAGCAAAAATTTTTGGCATGAGAGTACGATATAAAATAGATTATATAATTATAATGAAATTCAAATAAAAAAAATAAGACTATAACTAGTTTTCTGCGATCTTACTCGAGATATGAGTTCCCCTAACTTTAGAATCAATTTCACTGATCAAATTAAGAAAATCAGATTTATGTGTATTCAGATACTCTTGCCCTTTGTCTCTTAGTCGATTTTGGAATAATCGAAGATCTCTATGTTCATTAAAGAATTTCTCTATCATTGTACTTCCATGTACTGAAGGGTTTATCAATTTTTCAAAATGGCTCATGGTTTCTTGTACATTACCAAGTTCAATAGAATCTTTTGCTTTACCTAATAATTCACTAATGTCCTTAAGTTGTTGAACGGGTGGTGAAACTACTTTGGATCTTCCAAATCCAGAACGTTTCATGGTTCCTACTTTAGAAGCTATATCTTTGGAAAGTTCATAATATTGTTCTTTGCTAAACAAGTTTTTCTTTTCTTGTTTGATTAAAAGTCCTTTCATAGAGAGATTTAGTAAGGCATCATCTACGTCTGCTTTGTCCATTCCTGTAACCCATATGATTTTACCTGCATAGTCATATCCATGTCTTACTGATTCTAATACTACAACTTCTACGATTCTTCTAAATCCTGCTTCTGCTTTTGCATTTTCAAAGTCCCTATCACGTACTGCTCTTTTAGCATAAGAGATATCTATTTCAATGGCACGTTTTAGTGCCTCTAGTCCATCATCTACTTGACCATCTAGAACTAGATAGCATGCAAGATTATACCAAGACATACCGTTGCTATGATCAATATCTATAGCTTTTTCACAAGATTCTATAGCTTTATCTAAATTATTCATTCTGTAATATGACAGTCCTTTCAAATTCCACGCTTCAGGATTATTTATGTCAATGTCAAGCGCTTTATCATAACATGAAATAGATACAGTAAATTCGCTTAAATGAAAATGAGAATAACCTTTTTTAATCCAACCATTAACAAAATATGGATCAAGTCGTAATGCTAGATCGAATGAACGAATTGCATCAGATAATTTTTCATTAGACATATGATTTATTCCTTTATTGTATAAATCATATTTTTGGATATCAGTAACACTTAGTTTTTCTTTGGAAGGTTTTTTTGAATTATCGTTATTATTTTCAGAAGCTTCTAATTTTTTTTTATCACTGGTGAATTTTCTACTTAATTTCCTTCCCAAGAAGTTATTCATAATTATAAAAATCCACTCACAAAGATAAATAGATTATGATTTTTGACTATTAGTGCCCAATGTTTAAAAGAAAAAGTTAAAGAAAATTATAATTATTATTGTACTTTTTAATAGTTAAAGTGCAAGATCATTACAATACTCTGGGGATATCAAAAGAATCATCTCAAAAAGAGATAAAAAAAGCATTCAGAGATCTTGCATTAAAACATCATCCAGACAAAAACAACAATTCCGAAAAATCTAAAAGAAAATTTATGGAAATAGTTGAAGCTTATGAAGTTTTGTCAGATAATAAATCAAAAGAACAATATGATAATTCTTTATCTGAAAACATATCAAATTATTCATCTTATAAAATAAAAAACAACGAATATAAAAAAAATAGTCAATATCAATGGACACCTCCTGCAGATTTTGAACAATATTACAGTTATGAAAATTTGAAAAAACAATTTCAAACAGATGAATTCAAGGGAGGAATGTGGGAAATAAGTGAAAAATCTAATTCTAGTATATGGAAATCAACTTTAGTGTTGTTAGGATCATTAGGATTACTAAGTATTTTTATTATTTTGAAAATATAAATGTAAAAATGTAAATTCTGATTAAAATAAATAAAAAATGAAATAATATTTTTATCAATATTAGTTAATAACAAAACAGGTAAAACGTGGATATTATCTAATGAAAATCCATTAGGTGATATTTGATTAGAGTATAAAGAAATTGAATCTTATTTAATCGTACAAATTAATTCATTTTGAATATATTTTCTATGTAAATATGTGAACTAATCTATAAAGTATGTTTATGAGAATAATAAATAAAGTAAAATGTTTAAAGTAAAATGTTTAAATCAATCAGAAATAAATTATTTTAAATATCTGCTATATATAATGAACGGTATATAAATAATAACTTTAAGTTCTATTTCACGATTATGGATACAAAAATAGCAGTAACTATAGCTGGAAGTGATTCGAGTGGCGGAGCAGGGATACAAGGAGATTTGAAAACGTTTTCCTGCTTGGGTGTTTATGGATGCACAATTGTTACTGGAATCACTGCTCAGAATACAAAAGGAATATTCAAAATTAAAAAAATGTCTCCGGATATAATAAATGCTCAAATTAAAACAATATTAAGCGATATCCAACCAAATTCGATAAAAATAGGAATGGTTTATGATTCTAATGTCATAAATAAGATATATCTAAATCTAAAAAAAGAAAATATGCCTATAGTAGTAGATCCAGTTTTTAAATCAACAAATAACGATACATTACTTTTAAATTCTTCTTTAAAGACATTTATTAATAAATTAGTACCACTTTCAACAGTAATTACTCCAAATATTCATGAAGCAGAGATATTATCCAATATAAAAATAAATTCTGCAGAAGAAATGGTAGAAGCTGTATATAAAATAAAAAAATTAGGTGTGAAAAATATAATTATCAAAGGAGGGCATTTAAAAAGAAAAAAAGAAAAGAGAGAAGTCACAGATATCTTATTAGACCAAAATGAAAAGACATACTGGTTTAAAAACAATTTATTAGATATTAATGAAAACCATGGATCTGGATGTAGTTATTCAGCAGCTATAGCATCATTCCTTGCAAAAGGATACAATGTCATAGAATCATGTAGACATGCAAATAAATTTATTAATGAATCATTAAAAAATCTAATTTTCATAGGAAAGAAATTACCTATTGTTGATACAACTCGAATTAATTATATTAAAGCAAAAAAATATGATGTTTTAACGGAATTAAAAGAAGCAGTAAATAAACTTGAAAGAATTGAAAATATTAGTATATTAATTCCAGAAACTCAAATGAATTTTGTTTATGCAATACCAGAAGCAAGAACTATTCAAGACATAGCAGGTGTTAAAGGTAGAATAGTAAAATTAGATAAATATGCAAAAGCATCCTCATGTATAGAATTTGGAGCATCGAAACACGTATCATCATCAGTTATTGAATATATGAAGTTCAATAGAGAAAACAGAGCAGCTATTAATATCAAATATAATGAAAAAATTATAGATATTTGCAGAAAATATTATTCTTCATTATTTAAAATTTCAAAATACAACAGGGAGAATGAACCAAAAGAAATGAAGAATATAGAAGGAAAAACAATCAAATGGGGAATAAATCATGCTCTAAAGAAAAATAGAAATGCTAACTTGATTTATCATACTGGAGATATAGGTAAAGAATCCATGATTATTTTATTTGCTGAAAATCCAAATCGAATTTTAGAATATCTAAAAAAAATAATTTCGAAATATTAATTTAATATAATAGCCACCTAATTAAACCAAGATATATTGAAAGCGATAATTCTTGCGGGAGGATTAGGAACTAGACTTCAACCTTATACATTTTTTATTCCAAAACCAATGCTTCCTTTAGGAAATAAACCATTATTAGAACATCTAATCAATTGGTTAAAAAGATCGGATAAAATAAACGAAATAATCATTTGTGTAAGTTACTTGCATAGAACAATAGAAGATTATTTTGAAGATGGAGCAAGATTTGGAATAAAAGTTTCTTATGCTAGAGCAGAAAGACCATTGGCAACTGCAGGTCAATTAAAAACAGCTGAAAATTTGCTTGATGAAAAAAGATTTGTTTGTTTATACGGAGATTCAATTTATGATTTTGAACTTGATGAAATGATAAATGATCACATAAAAACTAAAGCATTTCTTTCAATGAGTTTGATGAATTATAAAACTAGGCTAAAATATGGATTCATAGATACTAAAACGATTTCTAAAAAAAGTAAGGTAACTGCATGGCGAGAAAAACCAGAAGTAGAAGGATTAATCAATATTGGATGCTATATAATGGAAAGAGAATTTTTGGAAATGATACCAAAAACAAATACAATAGGAATGGACAAGATAGTAAGAAAAGTGATTAGACAAAATAAATTTATTAATGCTTTCGTAATAAAATCAGGATTCTTAGATATTGGAGACAAAAGATCATATCTTGATGCCTACAAAAAATATACAAGAAAACTAGGAGATATTTAATTAAATAAAAAACTAGATTTTAATATCGTCAGTTAAAAATAAATGCATCTTGAATAATCGATTTAATAATTTTGAAAAGAAGAGTAATACTGAAAATAATGATCAATTTATAGCTAGAAAAATGAAATATCAAAATTCATTAATGATAAATATTTGTGATATAGAATTATTAGGAAAAAATATTAATGAAAATAATGTAAATATCAATATATCGCCCAAGTTTTTTAATGAAAGAATAAACAAACAGGAAATTAAAGAATTGTTAACTAATTGTTCAATTGCAAATTTAATAGGAGTAAAAATTGTGGAAATGGCATTAAAATCAGGTTTAGCAAAAAAAGAAAGTGTGAAAATAATTTCAGACGTACCATTTTTGATGATCTTTAAATTTCAGGAAAATTATTGAATAAACATAAAATTAAATTCCTAAATAAGTATTAAAAGACATCTACATTTTAAAAACGATATTTTATATGCTATTTAAAATAATAATAAAGGATAGGAGGAGTATAGACTGAGTTATCAACATACAATACGTATTCAAAAAGATAGAATTGGAGCAATAATTGGGATAAAGGGTAATGTGAAAAGCGAAATTGAAAAAAAATGCAATGTCAGAATTGATGTTGATAGTGATTACGGCGATGTAGAAATTAAAACAATAAGTCCAAATGTGAATTATTTAGAAGTAAACAAAGCTAAACAAATAATAATTGCAATTTCGAAGGGATTTTCTCCTGAAAAAGCTTTTAATCTATTCAAAGAAGATCACACACTTGAAATTATTGATTTAAGAGATTATTCTGGAAAATCAAGTAATGCATTGTCTAGATTGAAAAGTAGATTAATCGGAGAAAGAGGAAAATCAAGAAGAACTATTGAAGAACTTTCAGGTTCGTTTATTTCAATTTATGGACACACAGTATCTATAATAGGGACTTCAGAACAAATTAATTTAACGACCGAGGCAATTACAAGAATTTGCATAGGAAAACCACACAAAAACGTGTATAATTTTTTACAAGAAATTAGAAGAAAAGCAAAAATAGAAAAATTAAAGCTTTGGGAATAAAATAAAATAAATGATAATTTAAAAGAATCACAAATTATTTCTAATTTGTCCTTTAAATAGATATTTAAATATTTTTGAATTCGTAGAAATAAATGTATCATAATAGTTTTGCATTGTATAAAAACCATTATTTGGAAACAATAATGAGTAATATAGATAATAAAAAAACGAATTATAGATATATTTAAAAAGAATATAAGTATTTAAATTATTTGTGTGTAAATTATAAAAGTGACCAAAAAATTCTAACTATTATTTCCCCATCGTTTAAAAAGAGAATGTTCTATATGGAATTGATCAAGAACTTTTCCCACAATATGGTAAAGGAGATCGTCCATGTTTCTTGGTCTAAAATAAAATCCAGGCATTGCAGGAAGAATTGTTATTCCCAATTCTGATAGCTTCATCATGTTTTCTAGATGTATTTTAGATAGAGGGGTTTCACGTGGCACTATCACTAATTTTCTAGATTCTTTAATACAAACTCCAGCAGCTCTTGAAATCAAACTATCATCAAATCCATTGGCAATGCTCGATAGCGTTTTCATACTACAAGGAATAATTATCATTCCGTCGGTTCTGAAAGATCCGCTTGAGATAGATGCGGCCATATTATCATTATTATAAGTTTGAGTAGGCAAAGATTTAACATAATCAGTCGAAACATTAGTTTCAATTTTTATTGTTTTTTGTCCCCATTCACTAATAATAAGATGAGTTTCAATATTAAGATTTTTTAAAGATTCTAGTAATTTTATTCCATATATAACTCCCGAGCCACCGGTAATAGCAACTACTAGTCTCATAAATGTATTTGTAAAATATGAAAGATAAGTATCTATCTGTCTTCTTTCCTTCTTTCAATACAATAAGAAAGTTATAGATTACAGAATAATTTCCAATGCCTTAGTGGATAGTAAGTTATGAATACTATGATATCATTAATTTTAGATTTTAGATATTCGATCTATATCCATTAAAAATAAAATTACCAGAATTTGAGTTCAATGTAAACTAATGTAAGAAAGAAAAATTAGAAATTAATTTATGTAGATATATTTTTTTTTGTATATATGCTAACAATTTTTGGTACTATAGCTCTTGATACTACAAGAACATTATTTCATACTGAGGAAAGAATAATGGGAGGTGCAGCCACATACGCAGCATTAGCAGCATCAAAATATATTCCAACTAATATTGTAGGAGTAGTTGGTTATGATTTTCCAAACGAACATAAAAAAACATTAATAGAAAAAATCAATACGAAAGGAATAGTATATGATAATAAGAAGAAAACATTTCACTTTGATTCAACATTTAATGAAGATTTTTCGATTAGAACAGCCAATAAAACCGAATTAAATGCAATAGAGAATTTTGAACCAGTTATCCCAGATGAATATAAAAAATCGAGATATGTATATTTAGCAAATAATGATCCTATCCAGAATTTAAAAATATTAGAGTTATTTGAAGAACCAAAATTAGTAATATTTGATACCATAAGATTTTGGATAGAAAACAAATACCATGATATTTTCAAGATGTTTAAAAAAGTTAATGGTGTAATAATAAATGATGAAGAGGCGAAATTGTTAACAAAAAATTATAATTTACTTAAATGTGGACAGATTATAAAAGATGAAGGTCCAGAATTTGTAGTTATTAAAAAAGGAGAGCATGGTTCATTATTATTCTATAATGATATGATTTTTACATCTCCAGCATTTCCCATAAAAAATATAGTAGATCCTACCGGTGCAGGCGATTGCTTTGCAGGAGGTTTTTTAGGATATATAGCAAAAACTAGAAAAGTAAATGAAGAAATTTTAAGGAAAGCAGTAGTAAATGGCAACTTGATGGGATCTTTTGCAGTTGAAGAATTCGGAATTAAAAAAATATTAGATATTGATGAAAATGACATATCAAAAAGATATCAACAATATACAGAATATACAAAATTTTAATTTGATTTCAACAATAATTGTAAAAGTATGTAATAAAGATACAAATAAAACAAGATAAAACCTCAAACTATAAGCGAGATCATAAAAATTATTCTAGTTATAAAAATCCATATATAAATCTTTATTAATTATGATAACAATGTAATAACAATAGAACATGAGTAGTTTTCAAAGTTCAAGTGGAAGCAATAATGCTACTAAGAAGGCAGAACCATATTTTAAAACAACGGGATCATTAGCACAAGCCTGGATTGGCGCAGGTATCTTTGCGGGTATCCTAGTGGTAGCTCACGTCATTATAACTGCAGCAACTGGAGGATTTGGTTAAGTTGTGATACCGAAAATAAAGTTCGTAAATTCCAACTTTTTTTTATCTATTTATTTACTTTTTTAATATCTTTTTGAAGTAAAAAATAAAATATTAATAATTATTTTAGTTAATATAAATTTGTACTCAATTTTCTATAATTCAAATTAAATTTTAAAAATCATTAAATGATATACATAAATTTGACATACGTGGTAATGTTTGAAATCAATTGTTCTTAAGAAGTGTTAACATATCTATTACAGTTTGTTTAGGATCAGGTGAATTAATTATATGACGACCTACTATTGCATAATCAGTTCCAGCTAAAAATGTCTTGACAATATCACCGCCCTGATTTACAAGTCCTGGAGAATAAATTGGAATTTTATCGTCTTTAAAATCGAATTCTTTTATAATGTCTAATTTAGTAGCACCTATAACAACACCATCTATATGACTTAGTTTTCCATAATCATATAACAATTTATACATAGGAATAGAATCAATTTTATTATGTAATAATCTTGTGGGTACATTTTTATCTATTAAAATATTTAAGCCATATCCCTGATGTGATGTTGTATGACTCATATATACTAAAGATATTACACCGAAGTCAATAGAATGAGAATAAGAAACAAGTGTCTGTGTTTCTGTTAAACCAATGAAAGGATTAATAATTACTGCATCAAATCCCAATTGTTTAAGATTAGTAATTGTTATCTTGTTAGTATTTCCTATATCATTTAATTTTATGTCAGCAATTGACAACAAATTAAATGAATGTGCTATTTTATTTATTTGAGTTAAATCATTGATAGACAATGAAAGCATTAAATGAAAATTAATTTTTATCGCGCATATATTCTCTTTAATCAAATTTAATAATTTGACAATTGAATTAGTTGAAAAATGTAAATCAGATTGAAAGTCAAGAGCTAATATAATTGGACTTTCTTTTTCGTCACATATCTTTTTAATTTTTTTTTGATAATAAGACGATATCAAAGAACATTTTTTTGAAGAACTAGGATCTGGAGTCGTGCTATTCATCGTCACTATTACTAATTAACGGATGATCTTTAAGTAACTTTATAGCTTTAAGATAAATATAGCCATGATTTTCTACGTTATTTGTAAAAACTGGAGTTTCATTCTTTTGGCTAGAATATCTTAAGAAATTTAATATATTTGTATTTTCAATCTCTGTATAATAAAAATAATTTGAGAGATCACTTTCCATTAAATTAAGTGCTGTACCAATAATATATTTGTCAGACTTTCCTTGTTTGAATATCAATAATGGAAGTGGTGGTTCATCATAAATAGTCTTGTATGCAGCAACTTTAGCAAGACTTGAAAGATCACTCACTTTTATTTTAATATAATTAAACCTTTTATTTTTTCGTGAGCTTTTTGATAATACTAAAGGTAGTTTTTCAATATTTATTATAGGAGAATATGAGTATAGTGGATTAGAAGCATTTTCATCAATATGTACATCTTCACTTGCTCCGTTACATCGATAGGCCAAATACTGATTTTTGTTGTTGGAATCAATATTTTGTTTAGTATAATAAATAATTGGAACACCATTCACAAAATCTGTTTGAACTGCTAATATTCTATTTTTATTGTAAAGCATAGAAAAAGACGGTAACGGAGATCTTTCTAACGAACAGACTAATCTACCAAAGTTATAGATATCTGACAATTCTATATAAAACGGAGATTTGGATTCCAAGCAACTAACTTTAAAAAACAGGTAATTAAAATCTTACAGAATGTTAAAACTTAATGGAGATTCAATTGTAATAAATTAAGAGAAATCAGGTTCATAGGATATGATAAATTGCTTTTATATTATTATTTAGATTCTAAAGAAAGAATTATTGAGTATAAAATTTCATCAATATAAATAAACTAGATTGAAAATTCTATTTAGTGTGCTAGATAATGAAAGTTTTGATAAGCGAATAAAGGAAATAATAACAACTTGCATAGAATTAATAGAGAATTTTCAAACACAGCATCAAGATAAAAGTATTTTTTTAGCTTATTCCTGGCTTGATTATTCTATTCTTTTAATTAGAATAAAATCATACAATTTCATAGAACAGATAGATAAAAAAGTAATTGAAAATTATAGAAAAAAAAATAAAATGAGTTATAGTAAGGATTACAACAAAATATTAGAACAAGTTAAAGAATCTCTAAAGAATACAGATGTTACAAAAGAGAAAAATGTAGAGAAGACAATCGAGAAATTAAGAGAAGCAAGAGACGTACTTAAAGTAATAACAAAACGATTGAGAAATAAAAAAAGAAAAGAAATAAGTGAAAAAAATAAAAAGAATTTTAGAGTGAATTAGTTATTAAAAGTAGAACGCTTATCTATTACTGCATCTAGTTCTGGACCTGTGCCTATTAATACTACTTTTAATCCAAGATCAGATTCTATATCTTCAACAAAGTTTTTTGCATTTTTTGAAAGTTTGGAATATTCTGTTATTCCTTTTATTTCGGGGAACAATACATCAAGTTTTGTTAAAGCCAGTTGTGTGCCACCGTTTAATTGAATCGCTTTTTTTGCTAACTTAAAATTAAATGGCGAACTTCTTCTTTCTCTTCCTGTAACACTACCATATTCTATCCATCCTCTTTTTTCAGAGTCAGATCTATCTAGTTCATTTTCTAAAGGACCGCTTCCAACTCGCGTAACAAATGATTTAAAAACAACAAGCACATCATCTATGGACTTTGGTCCTACTCCAACATCAGCACAAATTGATGATGCTGTAACATCTTTAGATGTTACATAAGGATATCCGCCATGATATAACGACAAGAATGTTCCTTGAGTACCTTCTAACAAAATAGATTCATTTTTATCGAGTGAGGAATGTATAAGTTCACTTACATTAGTTACATATTTTTTTAATTCGGGGATTTCCCTTGCTAGTTTTATACTTCTTAGTGCCCTATCAGCATTTGCGGGACCCGTACCGGTACCTGTAGTACCTATTTTCTTTTTGAAATGATTATCAGAACTATCTTTGTGTATATGTTCAGAAGTTATAATTCCGCATTGTTCATCAATAAAAGTACGTCCATTTGTATTAAAGGTGGAGATTTCATTCATCAATACTTGAGGGCTAACTAAAACACCCGAACCTATGGCTAATTTAGTGGTTGAATTAAATGCGGCGCTAGGTAACATTCTGACTTTATGAGTTGAACCATTAATTACAAAGGTGTGACCAGCATTAGGACCTACTCCACCTCTTGCAGCAAGATTGATGTTATCTTTTTTTATAATATAAGCAATAATTTTTCCTTTTCCTTCATCACCATAAAATCCCCCAACAACTACATCACAAACCATTATTCTAAATAAATCAATTAATTTCACATATTTAATTTAAATGAATCAAAAATACAAATGAAAAAGATTGAACAATGAAAGAAAATTAAATATATTGTATATAAACAATTTCATTTAGTGTCTAACAAAACGAATACAACAGAGAATATTATTGAAATACTTTCAAAATTACAAGAATTTTTAAGAAAGCCAATAATTAAGAATAAATTAAAAGATTTTTATGATTTAGAAGAAGATGAACAAAGAGAGATCATATCTAGAGTTCTTGATTCGATAGACAATATCGATGAGAAAGACTTGAATAATATAACCAGTACATGGCTTGAAGCATTATCAGATATGGAAAATGTAAAGATAAATTATATTTTCAAAATATATTTGGAAGAGATAATGAAACGATCTCATTCAATTAAAAAAATTAGCCTGATAGCATTGAATGGAATATCAAGTTTAGATCCTAGTAACAAAACTAAATTGATATATTGTTTTACAGAAGTTTTATTTCTTTTCCATAATAGGAAACACATAATGAAAAAAATTCCAAAAAATTCAAAGGCTTTAATAAAAATAAAATAATAAATAAATATTATCTATTAATTCTGTGTTTCTGGATTTTTTTGAATTTCGTCCCCTTGCTCTATTCCAAAGAATATTTTTTCATGTTTTCGTAATGCTTTTCTATGTTCTGGTAATGACATATCTAAGCGCATCTCATTAATTACCATAACCGCATATTCACCCCATTCTTTCCAGCACGATGGACATGATGGGTATTTTTCTGCACCAGGATCGTTTATAGATTTTTCATCAAAAGAATTTTTGCATTTAAGACAGGTTTTACTCATAGATTAAATTCTAAATAACGTATTATTATTCTTTAGTATAATTGTTATATTTTACCCTTCATTTTATTATAAGAATGAAATTTTTTTATATGATCACGCATTTGCTCCATTCCATCAAAACTTTTTTTACATTTAGTACAATTATATGATTTGTTATCTTGATGATGAATTTGTTCGTGCTGCATTAATTCTTCTATTTTTTTAAACTGCGTATCACAAGTATTACATGAATATTTTTTTGTAAAAAAATTATCTAGAAATATCAATTTGTAATTTTAATATACTATTTATGTTCAAAAAAATTTTTAAAATAAAGAAATAATTTCAGTAATTTGATTGTTGGATCAACTTTTCTATAGCTTGTGTGTAGTTCAACAGACCTTCTTTTTTTGCATAATCTTCTAATATCTTTAGTTGTTCAGGCTTAAAACAAACCGGTATAGAACGATTCTTAAATTCTTTACTCATTAAAAATTATTACTAGGTATGATTTTTATAGTTTTCTAAATCAGTATTAAATTGATTATTAATTCATTATCTATGTATTCTTGACTCGAACTATCTTTATCCTGTCCATAACTTTCCAATATTCAATATCTCCGCCTTGTTGCACTTTGCTCCTAATCTCAGCTTCAACAGAAGAAGTTTCGAATACTTCAAACGTTTCCATATCCATTATTTGTAATGTTTCTCCAGAAATCGAGATAACCTGACCGTTTCTCTTATCAATTAATGGAACATCAACATGTGCAGAAACTGGAGAAACCATACCATGTTTGGAACCATCGAAAACTCCAACAGCAGAAATTCGTGCTTTGGCAGAACCATGTTTACCGGGTTTACTGTGATCATAAGATACAATTCGACATGGTTCATCATCAATCAAAATATATGAACCAACTTTTAAACTGCCTAATTCCATTGGCTTGCTCATAATAAGTCTGTATCACTGAAGAAGTATATTATATATAACATTTCTGTTTTGACCAAAATAAAAGATTAAAAAATGCAAAATATTATGTAAGAAAATTAAATCTATTTAGTGCTATTTGCAATATTCCATTTAGATTTTAAAAATTCTTTACTATTTGTCATTTTAAAATATGGAATAAATGAGTAACAGTAAACAACAGATAATGCACCTAAAGGATCGACTATAAAACATTTTAGTGATATTATAATATTATTCCAAAATGGCAATTTAACATATTTTGACGATATTTGGTGGTGTCCATTATCAGCTCTTATCACCTGAGATACGAAGTCATGGAGAGAAGAAGGAGTATTATAATAGACTATTGCATCGTCGATGTATATTATTTTGTGATTCAGGCGTAGAATCTGATTTTGAAGATATAGATCGATAGCAATAATGTCTTCAGGAATATAGATCTTTTTAGCAATTTCTGTTTTTATAGCTAATGCTCTTCCCATAACAGTGTATTGGGATAAACCATTTTGTCTTACCTTTCTTAACCAACTAGATATAAATTTGGAGGCGTTTCCGTATATATTATCCGATTGTAAAGGTTGTGGATTTGATGCAGAAAGAACTGTATTGCTTGAAATTTTATTTATTAAATTGAACGTACATTTTTTTTCTAATTTAATATCAGCATCATACAAGACGATTATTTGTCCAGTTGCTTCTTGGAATATCTCATTCCAAGCCATAGAAGCACCTCGTCTTTTATTATGATGAATTAATTTTATGTTGTAATTTGGATGATTCTTCGCGAATTTTTGAATTATTTCAGGAGTCTTATCAAAAGAATCATCGGATATTATTATTTCTTTTAAAATATAAGATTCATGGTATTGATCAATAATAGATTCTAATAAATTTTGAATATTTTTCTCTTCATTATAACTTGGTATTCCAATTGTTACCTCATACATGTAAGCTTTTATTAAAGTAAATTAATTCGATTAATAAAAATTACTAAGTTAGGAGGTATTTTTTACAAATACTCGATTAAAAATAAAATAAAGAAAAGCAGTATAATAAAAATTTAGAAGATTGATAGAGATATTAATTAAGAAAATTAAAAGGAGACAATCTTATATTATTATCCATCCTTCCAGTTAAAAACTAAGAATTATTAAATAAATCAGTATCAAGTTATGAAAAAAAAGTATGTACAAAAATTGAAATTTCAATTATCGTTATTGATACCAATTTTAACAATAATAATTGTTAGTACTCAAGTGTCATATTCAGAATTGGATAATCTCAAAGAATCAGAGAGAGATACGGATATTGCACAAAATATCATCATGGATAATCTAGAGATAGAACAAGTGGATGATGACACAGTCATAATTAATTTATATCCAAAAGATTTTGAAATAAAAAATTCTGAAACTTTTGAACTTCAAAACATAGAAAATAAAAACAATAATCTTGTAAATGAAACAAATCTATTTTTTGGTAATAATGAGCAAGTAAAGAGTCTTGCAAAGTCAGATGAGAAAGGGATGAATGAGCAAGTAAAGAGTCTTGCAAAGTCAGATGAGAAAGGGATGAATGAGCAAGTAAAGAGTCTTGCAAAGTCAGATGAGAAAGGGATGAATGAGCAAGTAAAGAGTCTTGCAAAGTCAG
>JBNAIF010000204.1:0-3261 GCA_050043595.1 Nitrososphaeraceae archaeon
ATGCCTTTCAATTTCTGTTAGGATATCAGTTCTCATAGTAGTCTCCTTGTAGTATTTAATTCTACAAAGAGTATATCAGAATGATCAATTATGTACATTTTCAAAATGCCATTTTTGTACTATTTAATTATGCCATTAACATCACTGACGTGCGGCCATCCTTTTTATTTAAGTTTCCGTAAGCACCCTGTCACCTAATTTTACTTCACTGATATTCTAACTACAACTAGCACCGAAAAAGTCTAATCCAGTAGGTTAGTCTTTTTCGGTACATACACTAACTGCAACTAAGCTATAATTGTCTTATACAAGCCAATTATAACTAAGTTTCCGTAAGTGTATTGCAAGTTTCCATAAGAATCTAAGTTCGCAAAATCAGGTAACCGACAGGGATATGGTTTCTTCTGGCTAGAGGATTAATATTTTTTTCCAGTTCAGCTGTATAATCATTACATATTCATAGTAGTACCAGGATAAATTATAATTTGAAATAGGAACTAGAGAATAAGAGATAAAGGGCGTTGCCCTCTTTTAATACATCATGGCCAAAATGAATTTTAGCCATGATATATTAAAATTCACCTATAAACCCTTTTAAAAAAGTGTTTAATCACAAAACTATATATGAGAGGGTGTTCACCCTCTCAAACTTTCCCCCCGCTCGCCACGTGGCAGGAGGGTTTTTCAAACCCTCTTTTTGATAGCGTATCTGGTGATGTTCGTCAATAGACTACTCAAAAAATTTAAAAGAGCTAAAATTTTTCTGCGTTCCTCTATTGACAAACGGGATGGCTAAAATATAAATTTTACAGTGAAATATTTGTATTAATTTATTATTTCTATTGCTAAGGTATATATTTTTTTTATATTAATGTTTTAAAATAGAGAAATCTAATTAAAAAATATAAATTACTATATTTAGTGGTAAAAAAATAATATATCTACAACATATTACATAATATTTAATAATTGAGTGTTATACTTAAATTTGTTTAAAATATTTGTAGAAGAAAGGAGGATAAATTTAAGTATTATTTATTAGGATAGTAAAATAATGAAAGGATGATAAGAATGAAAAAAGTAACAGGATTATTATTAACAATTACATTACTATTAAATTTAACATGTATTAGTATGGCTGCGAGTACAGAAAAAGAAAATCCATATGTTCAACAGTATATTAATGAAAAAAGTGCTACATACAAAAGTATATCATTAGAGAGTGATATGTCAGATGAATATGAAAGTAGTATAGCAATTTTAGAAGAATATTATAATGATGATATAAAAGTAGCTGAGATTGTAAAAGAGTATACTAAGAAATCTGATTTCTATATACAAGCTCTTTCTTTAGAAAAAGAAGATAAAATAAATTTAATGCATACTATAGAAGATATATATTATAATGTAAATGACGAACAACAACAAATATTAAAGGGATATTTAGACAGATATGCTAATTGTTCAAAAGATGATAAAGCTATATCATTTTTAAAAGAACTTAACCCAAAAGTTGAAAAAAGAATGCCAAATAGTATAGAAGATATGAAAAAACAATCTCAAGATGTATTAAAAAATAATAATATGTATACAGCATCATCTTCTTATAGTGGTGGAGATGCTGCTGAGTGGGCATATGATAACTATGATAGTTATAGTACAGATTTTCCAGCTTTTACAAAATGGGGTAGTGACTGTACTAATTTTGTATCACAAGCTATATATCATGGTGGTAAATCTATGGAAGGTGACTGGTATTGTTATAAAAAAAATAGTAAATATTTAGAACCTAGAAGTGCAAAAGAATTAAATGATAGTTGGGATTTAGCTGATCCAAGCCCTTGGATAAGTGTTAAAGAGTTTGCTAGTTATTGGGAATCTGAATGCGATGAAGTTTTTTATTCAAAAGCAGAATATGTAAAGAATCATAGTCAAATATTCAAAAAGAAACTTTATAAAGGTGATGTTGTTATATTACATGATGGAGTTGCTGGTTGGATAACAATGCCAAAACATGCTATGATTATATCTGGTTACGATA
Organism: Nitrososphaeraceae archaeon; assembly: GCA_050043595.1. GTDB lineage: Archaea > Thermoproteota > Nitrososphaeria > Nitrososphaerales > Nitrososphaeraceae > TH1177. The sequence goes on from JBNAIF010000204.1 coordinate 2,042, forward strand.
ATGACAATGATGATTATTTGCTTGCCGGACATTCAAATAATAGACAGGCTTATGAATTGTTAAACGCAATAGATGATTATGTTACTGTAGAATTTATTTACATACAATAAATTTAATAAGAATTTAAAAATAGCTACTTAGTAGCTATTTTTTTTGAACTCTTCTTGGGCACGTATTTTTATATTTTCTAGAAGTTTATCAGTAACAGTATGATCAATTTTATCTATAATTTTTTCTGGAAAAAACATTTTTAAACTTTTACCATAATTTTTCCCATCTTCTGGATAATTATGATTATTAATTAATAGTTTGTTATTATTCTTTGTGGCATATAAAACAACTGGACAAGCAACAATATTACCTTTAGATTCAACATGATCTCTTAATATTATATATTCTTCTTTTACTAACCAAATATATATCTTATTTTCTTCTATTCCCAAAAGATCATAAGAACTATACATCTTACCCCTTGAAGGAGCTGAAATATCATTTGTTTTAGTGTCAAGGTATTCTAATATTTCTTTTTCATCATTTTGACTAATTTTTGATATATTGGTTGAATTGTTATTTACAAATAGTGTAAGTATAAAAATAAATATAACGATTATTATAAAAATAAATATAAATTTTTTGTTCATATAAATATCCCCTCATTCATTCTAATATATACTATTATATACTAATTAATAAAAAATATATATATCTAAAATGAAATATTTTGAATATATTAAATAATAGAATCGTGCAATATACTTATTAATAATTAACTTTTTAAATGGAGACCTGTTGTAAGTATTTTTCGTACTGGTCCTAGTTTTTCAGATAATAAAGTATCAATAGCTTTTTTAATACTTGGTATATGTCTTTTCATAAGTTCTTTTGTAAAAATAAGAAAGGCAATTGATAAATAACACGAAGTATATGTGATATATATTACTAAACATGTATGCAAATAGATAGGAGAAATCACATGAGATTGTAAAAAAACACTAATAATACTACATTACTTTTTGTTACTTACAGTAATTAAACTAAGGAGGGTATTTTTCATTAATGCTAGGTAGTTTGATTTTATTTATAGTAATTTTGTATCGTGCAGTTCTGCCAATTTTTTTGATTTTACTATTATTGTATGGTTTTCATATCATAAATAAAGAAAAATTAATTAGGTATATAAAATATTTTGTATGTATAGTTCTGATTGTAATTATAGTTCT
>JBNAIF010000205.1:0-16580 GCA_050043595.1 Nitrososphaeraceae archaeon
ATCCTATACATTTGGTGTTATAATAGGTGGATTTTCTACTGATATTTATCTTCTACTTATTGCAAGAACATTTCAAGGAATTGGAATATCTTTCATTCCTGTGGCTTATAGCATAATAAAAGATATTTTTCCAGTAAAAAGGATGGCAATAGCTCAAAGTATATTTACTTCTATGTTTGCTTTTGGTTCTGTCTTGGGTATTTTGCTTGGAGGTTCTATTATACAATATTATGGATGGAATATGACTTTTTATTCATTAATACCTGTTACAATTGTTATCGTTATTGTGGTTGGACGTTTAAGTCACAAAATAGAAAGAGGAGATTATCAAGATGAAATAAAAGAGAAACAAAAGACAGAACCAATTCCTAAATCAATTGATAAACCATATCATAAAAATAGAATCCAAATAGACAAGATAAAAAGAATTGTAAACACCATTGACATCAAAGGAACATTATTGTTAGCAGTATTTTTAACATCATTCTTCTTATTACTTACTTCATTTGAGAACAGTAGTAACAATACTAACGGAAATGCATATTCAGATCTGTTTAATTTAGAACGAATTATTTTGTTAGCTATTACCATTGTTACAATTTTATTATTTGTATATGTAGAGCTTAAAAATAAAGATTCTAAACTTATAGATCTAAGATTGTTGACTAATAAACTAATACTTATTCCAAATTTATTATCATTGATAGTTGGTTTTTGGATTTTCACACTATTCTATACAATACCCATCTTAGCAAAGAATCCTCTTCCAGTTGGATTGGGCATAACATCAGTAGATACTTCTTTTCTACTTTTACCATATGGGGTAGTGGTACTCATATTTGGACCTTCTTCAGGCTATATCATATCAAAATTTGGATCTACAAGCCCAGTTCTTGTAGGAACAATTATTAGTTTGATAGGATTTATTATGTTCTTATTTTTTTATTCAATAGAGTTATTATTAAGTATAAGTTTATTAATAGTAGCTATAGGGATATCATTAACCACTATTGGTTCCATAAATGTTGTAATGTTATATACCCCAAAACAATCCAGCGGAATGTCATTTGCTATTACCTCTCTTTTAAAGTTATTAGGTAGTGCAATTGGTCCTGCTTTAGCTGCGGTATTCTTGGAAAACTTTCAGTATTCTGTACCTATTGATAGCATAATAAAATATCTTCCTTCAGCTGAATCATATAACTTAATATTCTTGACTTCCGTTATCGTTTCTATTATGGCCATATCTTTGGCAATACTATTAAGACATTATACTAAGCAACAGGTAGTAAGAAATCCTTAATACTTTTTTTGTAATTTTACTGCTTTATTTGAATAAGTTAGTTTTATTGTACATTGATTATTGTTAATACAACAAAATTTCAGAAACAAAAAATCATAGACAGAGGATTAACAACAATATTTAAATTGATTTTGTTTTTTAAATTGAATTGATTAACAATAATACGTAAACTTGATTCAAGATAATAATTGGACTCCACTTTTACTCCACTAATGGTATTGCTTACTCATTATTATTTTTCCAAAACTGAATTTTTTTATTTATATTAAGTTTCTAATAATAAAAGCTAAATACAATATAATAGAACCATACTACATGAAGGAAACTACTCCTGACGGGCCAGAAGATTTCTCGGGTTCATTATTTTGAGTTCAAATTATGTTAAATTCTTAGTATCTGATTTAAAATACTTCTCTCTCTCTAATTCGATCTGTATTAATTTGAACATGGTTCTATACATATCATTATATGCTATTATAGTATATTCTTCAACTCACTGGACAACTCTATTTATGTTGTATTATCTGAAGTTTGATCATACTTTAATACCTTTTTATCAAAATCATATATTGGATTAAATATTTTAATTTTTACTATATATTGTGCTATAGTTTTGTCTACTGCAAAACTATTTGCTTCAGTAATCAAATTACCTATGAAATTATGTGTTGTTGCAGATTTTACAATTCCATCTGGTCAGTCTAAGAACAAAAAACCAGTTATGACCATAATGTATGTGGAATACCTATCTAAAAGCAGCTTTGATTTGTAATTCAGTTATCCGCAAGATCAGAAACAACTAGGGAGGTTATGTAAACAATCTATAAATAATGTGATCTGTCCAAACTCACTTAGGAAATCAATAGATGTTGTATTATCTGGCGTAATATCATACTTTAATACCTTTTTATCTACTTCATAAACAGGATTAAACAATTCAACAATTGTTACATCTTGTTCTCCTTCTTGTTCATCTACAACCAATACAGTATTTGGCGCATCAACTGCAAAACTATCTTCTCCTGAACTCCAATTTCCTATAAAATTAGATGTACTCACAGAAGTAACAATTCTATCTGGCATATCTGAAAATAATATTGTCTTATAAGATACATCATTTAACTCTAACAAATAAGCAGTTTCATTAATCTCTGAAATTGATCCTGATTGAGCGTGTTGTATAGCGAAGAATTTAGGTTCTTTTGAATCAGTCATATTTTCTTGTGCATAAATAGAATTTAATGATGTTGTAATTGCGATAACAGATAGTATTGAAAGTAACATCGTTAAATTTAAATTATTATTTTTCATCAATCCAGTGTAAACATCAAATTATTTAAATTTCATGATTGTAATCTTTAAATTATATAATTAGACCTGCTACGAAAATGTATCGCAATCCGACGGACACGTAGTTTTCTAGGGCTCAATTATGAGTCGAAAATCGTTTGTAATCAGATATGAAATTCTATTCAAAATAATATATTTTTATCACTATTGATTTAGGATAAAAAATTTAAAAAACGATTTTTAATAAAAACACATAACTATATGTAAACTTTTCAACCACCTGGACCTGGATTCCAAGCAGGATCCATAAGTAAAGTTGTTTGTCCGAATTCATCTTGCAAATCAATAGAATTAGCATTATTTGGTATTGTTTCATACTTTAATGCCTTCTTGTCAGAATCATATATTGGATTAAACAATTCAACAATTGCTACATCTTGTTTTCCTTCTTGTTCATCTACAACCAATACAGCATTTGGTGCATTAACTGCAAAACTATCTTCTCCTACTGACCAATTACCAATAAAGTCAGAGGTGCTTATTGAAGTAACAATTCTATCAGGTCTTTCGGCAAACAAAATAGTCTTGTCTGATACATCATTCAATTCCAGAGAATAAGCAGTTTCATTAATTTCAGATATTGAACCTGAATTAGCATGTTGTATAGCAAAGAACTTTGGTTCTTCTGCATAAACATTGTTTGCTGACAACATTAACACAGGAATAATACTCATTGTTAATACCGATAATTTTTTTTCTTTTTCTAACATAATGAAGGACATCCTGGTGGACAATCTATTATTAGTGTAGACTTTCCAAACTCACTTGGTAAATCAATAGATGTAGCATTGTCTGGAGTTACCTCATACTTTAATGACTCTTTATCTAAATCATAAACAGGATTAAATAATTCTATTATTGTAATTTCTTGCTGGCCTTCTGGTTCGTCTACAATTAGTACTATATTTGGGACGCTTGTTGCAAACTTAGATATTCTTTCAGACCAATTAGTTGCAGTCCAATTACCTATGAAGTTAGAAGTACTTTCTGTTTTTACAATTCTATTGGGTCTATCGTAAAACAATATTGTATTGTCTGATACTCCTTTTAATTCTAATGAATAAGTAGTTGTATTAATTTTAGAAATTGAGCCAGACTGTGCACGTTGTATTGATAAAAAGTCTGGCTCACGATCTGCCACATTTTCTTCCTGTGCATAAATTGAATATAATGTACTTGCAATGATAAGAACTGATAGAGTTGAAAGTAACAATACTAAAATTAAATTATTATTTTTCATCAATTAACAATAAATTCTATAATATTTAAATTCCATTTTTTTGCACTGCTATTGGTATTATTCCTTCCTTGAAACATTCCTCTAAAATTAAATGATCTGTCTATATTTTATTTAAGTTTCCAATAATATAAGCTAAATACAAGATAGCAGAACCCTACTACATGGAGGAATTTCCTCTCGACGGGACAAGATTTCTAGGGTTCATCTATTTTAAATAATATACAAATACAACTATTTGCTTTTATGTCAATGATATAATATCTACTTTATTTTATTTTCTAACTGAAATAGAGAAAAGAATTTTTCTTGAATTAACAATGAGGACTTGCAATCTGTCTACAATTATATATTACTAAAGTAGTCTGTCTAAATTTATCTGATAATTCAATAGATGTTGCATTATCTAAAGTTACCTAGTACTTTTTTAATACCTTTTTATTAGAATCATAGACTCGACTAAATAATTCTATTATTACAATATCTTGTTTTTCTTTTGTCTTGACTACAAATAATACAACATGGATACATTATTGCAAAATTATATGATACCACCGATTTGTTCCAAATTCTGACTTACAGATGTACAATTTTATCTAAATTGTAACCCAATAGAAAGAATTATTTAAAATCTACAAAATTATGTGTTTTTATAGATTTGTGGTAGATGTTATTGATTTCGATAACCTCATTTAATGATTGGAAGATTTCTTCCATAAACATGTCGAAATGTTCTAGGTTTTGCATCTTTAAAAACATCTCCACCACAATACATGATTGAGAATTTTGCCATTTCTTCTAAAATTGGTATTAATGCCAATCCCTTTTTTGCCAATATGTATTCTATTCGAATTGGAGTTTCATTAAAGACCTTTTTTTCAATCAGATTGGTTTTTTCCATTTCTTTTAGACGTGTAGCAAGTGTGTTTGGATTGATTCCCTCTATAGAGTCTAATAGATGATTGAATCTCTTTTGTTTTAGAATTATCATGTTACGTAAGATGTGAACAGTAAATTTCTTTCCTATGACTTTCATTGTATTATCAATAGGACAACACTTACAATCTTCAAGTAAAAAGTCGATCATGTGTGGCACTTACCTAAACTTCACCCGCTTCATATTTTATGACTTACTAATTTATATACTTACCTTTATATAGTAACTATGAAACAATGAGTGGAGGTGATAACATGACAAACGAATGTAAGTGTAATTGTACTTGTACCTGTACATGCAATAGTGAAAACGTGTGTGATTGTTCTTGTAAATAATCACAATTTTTTTTTAATTTTGAAAACAGTTTAATGCAAAAAAATTCCAAGAATTTACAATGTTTGTTGAAGATATATTTACAATTAACTCACCAGTAGATAAAGTCTGGGCTACTGTAAGTGGTTTTGACAAGGTTGAAGAATATATTCCTATAATGAAAAGTACCGTACTTGAATAAAGTGGAGTAGAAGCAATTAGACCAATTAAACACAAAATGCATAATGGAAATATTAACATAATAAAAGAACAATTAGAATTTGTTGATGAATCTAAACAACTATATGATTTTTATGCATAAAGATTTCTAAATATAAACCATAATAATTAATGATATGTTTTATGAGTATATTATATATACATTATCTATATTTAATTACCATGTTTGACAATAAATTTATAATATTTGGTACACTATTATTTACAATATTCTTATTAATTCCATCAACTTTAGACATTAGTGCATTAGAAAAAAGTATAGATCAATATGATAATGAATATTTTTATGAAAATAATATATACAAAATCATTGATATACATCATGATACTCATTTAATGGAAATATCTATGGAATTCTATGTTTGTGATAAACGATTGATATCCAATATTGAAGAAGATTTTGAATGTTTATCTTTACTATAAACAAATTTTTTACAATATATTATATTCAATTTTTAAGAATTAATTTTTAAGAATTACAATGTTTTTCGAGCCGATAACAAATTTTAAACTTTTCTAAAGATCTATATGGTCTATGAAAAATTTGATATCAAGGATTACTACAAGTTTAAGCGTTCAGATAATAGTGATTTTATCAAGTCTCCTGGAGTAGTTAAGACTTTATTATTATGATTTTAATTGCAAATAGCATTATAATATTTAAATTAGATAGTTAGACCCGATGCAAAAATGCATCGCAACCTAACGGGCCAATTGCATAAATGTTACTAATCAAATAAAACTTAAACAAAAGGAATCTACATTTCGCACCTGTATCGGTGTTACTCCCAACAGTCATATGATTTTAATAGCTCACTTGTATTATTGAAAAATATTGCATAGATTTAGTATTATTATAAGAAAAAATATTTGGTATAGAGAATTTCAATGATGAGATCACTAAATAACAGGAAAAGACTCTTACATGTATTTAAGATATCATTTACAATAACAAAAATTTATTTTTTAATATAACTTATTGATTAAACAAAGAAATATGATTCAAATATTATAATTATATTCTCAAACTTAGTTTTCATTAAAATAAATTTTGATATCATATACATAACAACTGAATATTTCGATGTTAGAATTAAAGTTTTTATACAAGAATTTTCTAACTTTGTATAATGAAAATCATACCAGCAATATTTTTGGGTGCAATACTGTCTCTATTTTTATTCAATGTGTCAAGTAATGACAGTACTGTATTGCAACATGTTAACGCACAAATTCCCGAAGAAACAGGTGAAAAATTATATGTATTGTTATTTCAACAAAATAAAATATCAAATATAGATAATTCTACAGAAACGGTATCTGCTATTGTAGGGCATAATTTAGTTAAAATAGAAGAAGAACTTTTAGAGGAAATGAGTTTAGCACCTTCCCAACAGTTAGAGGAACAAGTACGTGAAATAATCACTAACGGTACAAATGGATTATCTTGTAATGCTTCTATAACTATGCAAGATGGAGAGAATGTTGGAATAGATTGTGTTTCCGGTGATAAACATATTATCTGGCATGTATTTCCAAACTAACTCATTTTTCATTTTTTATTATCCGATCAAAAATATTTTGTGCTTTGGATTATGTTAGATTCAGTACACGTACTGAATTTGTAAATCCTATACTAATTATTGCATTATTTGTGGAAAGAAATTAAAAGATTAACTTTTTTGAAATTTGCTTGATTTGATAGCATTAATGAGATTTATAGATAAAATACTATTGAATATAATATAATATATTTTTATAATGATAAAAGAAGTACTCAAGAAAACAAATCTGAGGGACTCAAGTACATCATATTAATTAACTATTCACATAAAATCAGTTTCCAATATTAATCGTACAATGATATTAAACAAGCCGAACTTATCAGAGATATATCCCATCGTCTATATCTTGTAACTTGATTCATATTTAGAATTTTAGTTGAAAAAGATGGAAAACCTGTTGTTTATACTGATGGTGGTACATGGTATTCACAAGTATGTAAATTTCAATTCATCCAAACCTTCTAGTTCTTTAATATTGATATTTTCTGTCTTTACATCATTATAAGATATCGTTCCTAAATAAATACAAAATTTGATAAAAAACTATGATAATTCTTTTACATTATCATTTTAAAAAGAATGTTATAATGAATCCATAAAACTAACAAAATCGGGGGTATGAAATTTCTTTGTTGCATTCCAAACTTTTTTGAATTTTGGGATCGTCATCATATTTCTTGCATGATTTTCCCATCTATGCCAAAGTTCCTTATCCATCATTTTCTTTTTGTTAATTCTATATATGAATTCAATTGTGTCTATCAGAGATACTGTAATATACAATTCTTCTGGTTTATCTACTAACTTGAATCTTTCATTATAGACTTTGCTTTCCTTAGCCATATTCGTGAATACATCAGTATTTTGAAATTTGGTACGAGTATCAAGAATTCGAGCATATAATTGATATTCACCTTCAAATTTATTTTTTTTAATGGTAACTACTAAAATAATAATAGATATAATTAGTGCTCCGGTGTAGTAAGCAGTAAAAAGATAGATTAATTCTGGTAATATTAGTGCTGTAGCCAATTTATCTATATAAAGTATCAATAATAAAAATAGTTTTTCTTTAAATTCAAATTAAGTATTTTTTTAGTTTCCAAGTCCTATTTGTTTATTCCAATCCTCATTATCCCAAAAAAGATGTTCTTCTTCAATCCTTCCATCATTCCACTTTATTAATGTGGCAATCTTCATCTCAAAAGACTTTCCAGTTGGTTGAAGTACAGTTCCATTAGTCAATATCATTGGATTACTCCATGTTCCTTTGGTTACTCCTATACCCGCAGTCCAATTACCAAAACCAAATTTAATTGGATGTTCAGTAATTTTGATATCTGGAAAAGTATTAAATAATTGTCTCAAATTTCTTTCATTAAGTGCTATACCTGCAGTCATTGAACCATCAGGATTATAAACTCTAACATTATCTGAATAAATCTCTTTAATAGTCTTCATATCATGATTAGTAAATGCTTCCAAGTCTATTTTATCAAATAATACTATATTTTTTTGAATCAATGCTTTTTCTTTTTCAAACATCTTAACTTTTTTCTCGAGAATATCTACTTGCGTTTCTAAATCGATAATTTCTTGTAATGCAGTAGTATTTTCTTTTTGTGAATGAACTATTGTAGTTAATATTGATACAACAACAAGGATTGATAGTATTGAGAATAATATTGCTAACATTATATTATTATTTTTCATTAATTGTACTTGAGTATTCTAATATTAAAATTATTCAATTAGACTCGCTGCAAAAATGTAACACAACCCAACGATTCACTTGCATAAATGTTACTAATCAAATAAAACTTAAACAAAGACTCCACTTTTCGTACTGCTATTGGTATTACTCCTTCCTTGAAATATTTCTCTAAAACTCATTTTTTGTCTATATTTCATATAATAAGTTTCTAACAATAAAAGCTAAATACAAGATAGTAGAACCCTACTACATTAAGGAATCTACTCCCAAAGGGCCACTATTATTCTCGGGTTCATTTATTTATTCAGACTATAGCCACCAATATCTACTACTACTGTAGTTTGTCCAAATTCTTCAGGTAATTCAATAGAAGTAACATTGTTTGTATCTATCTCATATTTTAATACCTTTTTATTAGAATCAAAAACAGGATTAAATAATTCAACAATTGCTACATCTTGTTTGTCTTCTTGTTGATCAACTACAAGTACTATACTACATTTGGTACATCTATCCAAAACTATCTGTTCCCATAAACCAATTTCTGATAACATCTACTGTTCCTTTTGTTTTACTAAAAATTATACCCGGTTATACAACATCTAATCATTATCTTTCGTCTAAAATTGAAATATCTTTTTCTGCAATCACTTTTGTAGGTTTTATTCGTACCAATACTGTACCTTTACCACCATTTATCTCTCCATACCTCTTGGCATTTCTTTTACCTACATATCTTTCTGCTATTTTAGTTGCCCATTTTACAGCTTCTTTTTGTTTGTAAGGGTATATTTTTGCAGTGCCATGTATTGTTACAAAAGAATATGGAAATTGCTGATCATCGACGGAAATACTTACTCTGTTATTATGTAAAATATTTTTTGCTTTTACTGATCTATCTCCAATAGTGAGAATGATATTCCATGTTCTACTTCTCTCTTTGCCTTTTTCCACTACAAACCAAATAGGAACTACATGAGGACTCTCATCTTTTTTAACTGTAGCGAGTTTTCCAGTAAATGTACCTTGCATTAGAAATCTTGCAACTTCCGCTTTGGACATTTTAGTCATTACTGTTATTTTTATTTATTGAATATAATACTGTGTCTATTTTTTATATCTTCAAAGTTTTTGAAAAAGCTCACGACAAATTGCCTTTTTCTATTAGAAATATAAAGGAACGAATCAATCTCAAATAGAAAAATTAGGATAAATTACAGATAAAGTATAACAACATAAAAATAAATTATTAAAAATTATCGAAAAAAGTAACATCATCAAAAAGAAGATATCTGTCACCAAATGTCTACTATTATCATCAAAAATTGGAAGAATTTCATTCTGTACTCGCAAGAATGATCTATTACAATTGTAGTCTGTCTAAACTCACTTGGCAAATCAATAGATGCTACATTATTTGTAGATATGTTAGTATATCAGAAAATAAAATAGTTTTATCATATACCCCATTTAACTTTAAAGTATATGCAGTAACATTAATTTTTGAAATTGAACCAGAATTAGCATGTTGCGTGGCAAAGAATTTTATTATTTCTTTTGAATCGTTACTTTATACCATTAAAGAATTTATACATGGAATTCAATAATAACATGCATCTATTGATCCAAAACTAAAGTAGATTACCAAACTCACAAGTTATAAATAATTTTTTTATCTTACAAATCTGCGGGGATCTAAAACTAAAGTAGATTTTTCAAATTCACTCAATAAATCAATAGATGTTGCATTATCTGGAGTTACTTCATACTTTAATACTTTTTTATCAGAATCATAAACTGGATTAAATAATTCGATTATAACAATATCTTGCTGTCTATCTTTTTCATCAACAACCAATGCAGCATTTGGCGCATATACTACAAAACTATCCGATCCTGTTGACCAATTTCCTATAAAGTCTGTCGTGTTTATTGATTTTATTATTCTGTCTGATCTATCAGAAAAAAATATTGTCTTGTCTGATACATCATTTAATTCTAAAGTATATGCAGTTTCATTGATTTCAGATATTGTACCAGAATTAGCATGTTGTATTGCAGAGAATTTTGGTTCATCTGAATCTGTTGCCTTTTCTTCTGCATATGTTGAATTCAAAGATGTTGTAATTGCAATAATAGACAGTATTGTAAGCGACATCAATATAGTTAAATTATTTTTCATTAATCAATTACAAGAATAAGATTATTTAATTCTATTATTATAATCTATTCATTAGATAATTGGACTCTTTTGAACTGCTATCGGTTATTCTCATCTTTTTCAGGAATTGATCATAAATTGTTTGTAAGAGTGGAAATAATGTAATTGTGTTTTATGTTAATATAACCAATACGTGACTTGATTATTGTTTTTTATTTATTGAAATAAAATACATAAAAATATTAATAAAACAATTATTTATATAAAAGAACATTCCATAATTTTCAGTTAAAATCAACAACAAATCTGGCTATTAACGTGGTAATTTCTTTTCTTTTAACACCTATGATAATTTACAATAATGTTAATGTTTAATCACAGGTATATGAAAATAAACTAATCGGAATTAATTTTACCCATCCAGATTCATTGCATTGACAGAAAATAGCAAAAATAACGAAAAATGCAAAGTGTGAACAAGTTGCCTTATTGTATTTAAAAATAATATAAATCATGATGTTAGCCTAATTGTACTTTCTAAGAATCTTCTTTGGAGTATAAATGTGATCGTGATTCTTTACTAAAATATATTCAATACGATTATCAAAATACTTATGAAAAGTTAGATACTTTTTTATTTATTCAGAATAATGAAACAACAATTAGCGAAAATATGCCGCTAATTGAAATGGAATATTATACTAAACCTGGTAAATAAGCACAACATCTTGTTACATGGATCAAAAATGATGTTATTTTTTTTCAAATGATGTTTTCAAAATTTTAATATCATGGTAAACTAAAGACAAAATAGAAAAAATAATGAATAGAGGACAAGCTCTCTTAATTAGTTCAGTAATATTATTAGCTGTAGGATGTATATTGATAATTTCATCTGGTTCCGCTATAATATCTATTGGTCAATCAATTTCTTTGGATCAAATGCTCAAAACGATTACTGGTGGTATATTAGGAAATATATTGGATAAGTCAGAACCAGTTCATCTTCTAACAAATGAAGTTAAAATAATTCTTGGAATTAGTACATTCGGTCTTTTGTCAGGAATAGTATTAGTTGTTAACGGTATTATTTTGATAATTGGTGGTACAATACTGATTATATATGATAAAAAACAACGGAAAAGAAAGTAACAAAAAATCCAATTTGCCTAACAATAGAGATCAGTAATATTTAAAAATTCCATTTTATAGTTTTTAACATATGTGTAAAAAATAAAAATAAAATAGTAAAAGAAAATAGGAAATTGTTCTAAATCAAAAATAGCAAAAGATAGTTATTAAGACATAAAATATATGTATATAATTATCGGTATCATATTACTATCACTGCTAATGAATAACAAGTACTGGTTTCTTAGTACTATCAATTACCTTTCTAACAGTACTGCCAATTACTCTTACAGTAGATGATATTCTGCTGCTCGCCATAACTATTAAATCTATCTCGGATTTTTCAGAAAATATTATTATCTCATCTGTAGGTTTTCCTATCAATATCTTATAATATATAGTTACTCCAGAGCTATTGAATTTATTGACTCTATTTTCTAACATTTTTTTTATTGCATCTTCCATCATATTACGCAAATCTTTTTTTGATTGTGTCAATCCGCCATTTCCTTCCTTTTTTAAAAATGATAAAAGCACACTTGGAGGTACAAAATCTTTCTCAATTATATTCATAAGTATTATTTCAGCATTAGAAATTTTAGCCAAATAAACTGCATGTCTCAAAGCATTATCTGACATTTCTGACCCATCATGTGGAACTAGTATTTTTTTGTAAGACGGAAAATCAGAATTTGCAGAGGAAATGTTGGAAGATGAATCTAAAAATGGATTATGAGTAGTATTCTCATGATACATTACATTACTAAATTTCACATTCTATAAAAGATTTATCTATGTTTTGCTCTGTAAAAACGGTCGTATTAATTTAAGATAAATTCATCTCCTTGCATCCATGAAAATATATTTTTGATTTTATTGTTGTAGAAAGTTATGAATAATGTACTCCAGTTGTATACTTGCAGTAAGTCACAATTCTTAAATAAAGATAATAATCATCAAAACTTTCAGTTCTATCTTTAAAATACTGTATTCTAACAAGAATTTTCAATATCTGTCATTTAGAGGAATCAAACTGGTAATCAAGAAGGTACGAAAGAATTCTATTTGTAAAAAGAATAATTATCCTCTTAGAAACACAACTGTAAAGATGCAGAAAAACAATTATCAGAATTGGAGTGCTAGTATAAGCTATACAAAAAGATGGATTGTAGAATCTATCTTCTCATGTGTCAAGAAAATATTTGGAGAATATGTTATTTGCATTAGATTTGAGACGATGATAAAAGAGGTAATGTTGAAAGCATCGTTGTATAACTTGTTTCAGAGTGTGACTGTTAGATAATTATCATGTTATATGTATTATGTTTAGATTATGTGAATGAGTTATGAAACAAAAACAATTTATACTTATAATTGTCATTTATTAGTTATGTTAGGTAATTTGATATATGAGGAAACCGGTAGAATAACAGGTACTAGAGTTTTAAATGCAGAAGAAAATAAGATAGAAAATTCAGTAACAGGTGAAGGAAAATGTAAAGATGTTGATACAATAGGGATAGGTACATACTGGAGTATTTCTGTCGATAAAAATGTAGTCTATGGTGAAGGCCAAGGAATTATAACTGCTAAAGAGAGCGGAGAAACTGCTACTATTAGAGGATACGGAATAGGCCGCTTTAGTGATTCAGGAAAAATGACTATGAGAGGTACAAATTTTTATAAATCATCAAGTGGACAACTTTCACACCTGAATAACACGATAGGTCCATTTGAATTTGAAGTAGATGAGTCAGGAAATTATCAGTTAAAGGTGTGGGAATGGAAATAATTTCCTATTTCTATATTTTTCAAATATAATTGTTATAAGAAGAGTTAAACATTTTATGTAATATTTATAATTTCATAAAATCTGTATCAATCTCCTTATTACAATATTGAATTCTACTTTTAGCACAGCTATCAGTATTATTCCAAACGGACCAGTAGTTTTCTCATGTTAATCTATTTTAAATAAAATACAAATACAATTATTTGCTTTTATGTCGATGGTATAGTATCTTCTGAGTTATGTTATTTTCAAACTAAAATAAGGAAAAGAATTTTTCTTGAATTAACAATTAGGACTTGTAGTCTGTACAAAATTATCTAATACCAAAGTAGCCTGTCCAAATTCTATTATTCCTGAAATCCATTATTAACTTGTACATCTAATACCAAAGTGCTTTGTCCAAACTCACTTGGTAATTCAATAGATGCAGCATTATCTGAAGTTACATCGTATTTTAATACCTTTTTATTAGAATCATATCTTGGATTAAACAATTCAACAATGTCCATATCTTGTTTTTCTTCTTGTTCATCAACAACCAATACAGCATTTGGTGCATTAACTGCAAAACTATCTTCTCCTGTACTCCAATTTCCTACAAAGTCAGATGTACTTTCAGATTTTACAATTTTATCTGGCCTATCTGAAAACAAAATAGTTTTGTCAGAAACATCATTTAATTCTAAAGTATATGCAGTTTCATTGATTTCAGTAATGGAACCTGATTGAGCATGTTGAATTGTAAAGAATTTTGGTGTTTTTGAATTTGCTGTGTTTTCTTCAGCATAAACAAAACCTACAGATCCTATTGCAAATACAAGCAAGACTACAAATAAAGACACTTTCATCAATTCTTATTCTCTAAGAATAGTCAGCCAGATCTTTCTAATAATATTTTTTATCTTTTAGAATAAATAAAAAATTAGTTAGGAATTACTACTGTGACATCAATCTCTACTAACATATCATCAAGCGCGAGTCGTGGAACGGGAATTAATATACTTGCAGGAAGATCATTTCCAAAGAATTTTTTTGCTTCACTCAAGTAAATTTCAAGTTGTTCTTGTTGGTAATCTGCAATAAATATTTGAGCCTTGACTATATGTTCAGATGTAGATCCAGATGCTTCTAATGCGAATTTAAGATTCTGGAATACTATAGGAAGTTGTTCTTCCAATGTATCACCAACTACATTTCCATTGACATCTATTGCACCTTGGCCAGAAATATATACAGTAGTACCTTCTGGCGGAATTACTACCTGAGAGAAGGCGTATGGAGCAGCATCAAACAATGTATCAGGATTAAGTCTTTTAATAGAATCTATGGTCACATTTTGATTATCTGTACTATTACTTTCTGCATTTACATTTACTACGGAAAACATCAACATTGAAAATAAACCTGTTAGAAATATTACATTATTCTTCATTAATATTTCCAAAGAAGATCGTTCTAATAATATTTTCTATAAAAATACATTACTATTTATTGCTGTTTATAATATTAAAATATAAGAAATTTTATTATTTTATTGAATAATGCTTGCCAAAATTAACAAGGTGATATTTGACAAGTACCTCCATTATCATTGTAGTCCGTACAAACTCGCTTGGCAAATTAATCAATGTAGCGTTATCTGAAATTATATTATATTTTAATGTCTTTTTATCAGACCCATAAATTGGATTCAACAATTGTATTATCGCAATATCTTTTTCCTTCTTGTTCATATACTACTAATACTGCATTAGGTACGTATATTGCTAAACTATCTTCTCCTGTACTCCAACTACCTATAAAGTAAAAAGTCAGAAGTATTTGAAGTAACAATTCTATCTGTCCAATCTGAAAACAAAATAGTTTTGTCAGAAACATCGTTTAACCCTAAAGAATAAGCAATTGAATTAATTTCAGAAATTGTACCAGAATTAGCATGTTGTATTGCAGAGAATTTGGGTTCTTCTGCATCTGTCATACTATTACTCCAGACGATCAGTGAATAAACTATTCCCAAAATTATGAATAAAAATAAATTATTCATATATTATAATCTGAGTATAAAGATAAAAGGAAGTATTAGATATTATTAATTATGTTAGGTGATTTAATATACGAAGGAAAAGCAAGAATTACACATACTAGAGTTTTAGACACAGAAAAAAACAAGATTGAATACACCATCAATTCAGAAGGCAAATTCAAAGATATTGATACTACATTTTTAGGAACTTTTTGGACCGTTTCAGTAGATGATAATGTAGTTTATGGTGAAGGTCAACATGTAATTACTACCAAAGATGGTGGAGAAACTGCTACATTTACTGGATATGGAATAGGAAGATCTAAGGGACAATCTGGTAGTAGTTTTCGTGGATCAAATTTTTATAAGACCTCTTCAAATGGAAAACTTGCTTTTCTAAACAACACTGTAGGAGTATTTGAAACAGAAGTAGATGAATCAGGTATTGGTGTTGTAAAGATTTGGGAATGGAAATAACATGATGAAATATAAATAAATCTAAATATCCTTTTTAAAATATAAAAAAAACATTTATTTTTGTATAATTAACTCTGTTTCTAACAATAGGATATATAATTGTTCAATAATAAAACATATTTTTATTTATTTACCATAAAACTCTATTGATTGTCCATTACCATACTCTTGATTAGATATCATATCATAAATTTATTAGAATAAATAGTATTCCGCATTCTATATTGTTTTTGACATGTTCTTCAAGATCTTGTCTGCATCATGTAACAATTCTTTGATTATCTCTTTTACACTTTTTACATCGTGAAGAAGACGTACTCCTTGACCCGCCAATAAAG
>JBNAIF010000206.1:0-9217 GCA_050043595.1 Nitrososphaeraceae archaeon
GGCGGACATCCATTTGGAAGAGATAGTTATATTTCAAAAGAAAGGAAAACAAGTCGAATACAAAAAATGTGATTAATGAATTTATTTATTTTTTAATACAATATCATTTTATTGTTCAAACATATAGAAAAAAAAACAAATTAAGTTTTATTAATATAGAATGATATTTTGATCAAGTGAAATTTTTTAAAATATTTTATTACAAAATTAATTCAAGATTACTATATTTCCATAAATTTTATTGAAGATCGTTGTTATGCAAAATTTAAAATCTAAAATAATTATAATACAATTAAATAATATTAATTTTTAAAATTTGTACGATTAATATGGAAATACATAATGATAGTAATAATGGAAATAATTTTATAACTATCTCTAAATCGTTTCATGATCTAACAAATATCATCAATAAAGAAATGTTAGTTTATCCTGGAGATCCAAAACCTGACTTTTCACCTATATCTACAATAAAGGAAAATAATGTAAATGTCAGTAAAATTATTTTGGGATCGCATACAGGAACGCATGTTGATGCACCGTTACATTTTGAATTCGATGGGGATGGAATAAGTGCGATTTCAATGAGTACGTTTATCGGCGATACAATAGTTTTAGATATGTCTAATAAAGCAAAATACAATGACGATAGTGGCAATGGAATTACATTTGATGATTTTGAAAGGTATTCTAAAATTGTCAATAAAGGTGATATAGTCTTGGTATATACAGGTTCTAATGATTTGTTTAGAAGACCTGAAGATATTATGAAAAACTTTAGTTATATTGAACCGTCCGGAGCAGATTGGATAGTTGAACATGGTGTAAAATGCATAGGAATTGATTCATTCAGTGTAGAAAAATATAATTTTGTCGAACCTTTAACCCATAAAAAATTATTATCAAAAAAAATAGGGATCATAGAAAATGTAAGCCCAAAATTGAAAAAATTAATAGGGAAACGAATGTATCTTATTTGTACTCCACTTCCTCTTGAAGGTTTAGATGGTTCTCCTGCAAGAGTTCTTGCTTTTGATCTAGTTCAATAAAAAAAGTATTATATATTTATAATATTAGCTGTCCAAAATACAGTTAAATACTCATGCAAATGAACTATTAGAATAGTACATGTCCATTATCAAAAGAAACTGGAGGGACGTATTACCAATTATAGCTCATAAAACAGGAATTGACTGGAGATTACTTTCAATGGTCTCTTCTAAAAAAACTCATGGAGATATAGAAGCCAATGTTGATGAAAAATTTCAATGTTTAAAAACTCTTACATATGTTTCATTAGCAAAGTTGCAACCTGGTCTTTCATATGAAACACATACTCACAATGATCATGAGGAAATATACTATATAATAAGTGGAAGAGGTCTTATTATAATTGACGATGAAGTAGCGAAATTTAGAGACGGTGATATTATTTACATTGATCCAGATAAAAAACATTCCATTAAAAACGATGGCGATGAAATGGTTGAATTTTTAGCATTCGGAGGTCTCACTAATTGAATTATTATAAATATGTATATTATTACGATTTATAATAACAATTTTGTTAACATTTTTATTAATAAATTCTGTCTTAAAACATTATAGTTTATTAATTTTCAAATTCAAGATAAAATATCTAAAAAAATAATTGGTTATTAATACTGTAGTATGTATATTTAACGACATTTCAAAATTCATTCAAATTATTATAATAAGTGTCTCTATATCATAGAGTTATTAAATCATAATAAAGACTTAATTAGTATAATAACAAACAACCTCCAGTATTTGAATTCACACCATATTACCATTATGAAGAACAATCAAACTCATACTTTATCAATTATTTTGTTTATTCTTACAATTATTTTTATAACTTTGGTTAACAACAATGAAATAAATGGTCAAGAAAATTCTAATTCTAGTTTGAATATTGCAGAAGGTATTGCTAGTGGTGATGTTACAGATAATAGTGCAATTATCTGGTCACGCGTAAATGCTCCTTCTTTTATGAATGTTGAATTTGCAGATAATCCATTATTTGTAAATTCAAAATTAGAAACAAAATGGGTAGATAATAGTAGCGATTATACTGGAAATATCAAAGTAAAAAATTTGACTTCTGTAACAACATATTTTTATCGCGTGTTTTTCTCAACTCTTGATAATATAAATAGTTCATCAGTAACAGGTTCATTTAAGACAGCTCCTAAACCTAATGAATCTATAGGTTCTATTAGTTTTATAGTGGGCGGAGATCTAGGCGGACAAACATTTTGTCGTGATATAAATAATGGTTATTCAATATTTGAACAAATGAAAAAATTTTCACCAGATTTTTATATTCAAAATGGTGACATGATATATGCTGATGATACTTGTCCAATTCAAAAACCTGATGGAGGCCGGAACATCCAGGGAAATTTTTTAGGAATTGCAGATCCGCAAGTTAATTGGAATAATCTAACCCAAATTCAAGATATATATCTAGAACACTGGATATATAATATGGCTGATCCTCATTTACAAAATTTTCTCAAAAATACATCAATGTATACTCAATGGGATGATCATGAAGTGATCAACGATTATGGCGCGAATTGGAAGTATTGGAATATTGACCATCAAAACAGAACAGGATTCAAGAATCTTATTCATGAGGGAAGAACTACTTTCTTTAATTTTTCACCTATAGATAAAACAAACCTTGAAGATCCTGATATGATCTATAGATCATTTTCTTGGGGTAATAATCTTGATCTTTTGATTTTAGATGCAAGATCGGATCGAAGTAGAAATGATATTCCTGATACATTAGAAAATAATAAAACAATGCTTGGAGCAGAGCAGCTTTTATGGCTCAAAGACAATCTATTAAATTCTAATGCTACTTGGAAAGTAATAAGCAGTGATGTTCCTATATCTATTCCTACTGGAAGTAATTCTTCATTATTTGGACGTGATGGATGGGCAAATGGAATAACTCTTGATTTTTCATCAAAAACAGGTTTTGAAAGAGAGCTTAAAAATATAATGAAATTTATAGACGACAATAATATCAAAAATGTAGTATTTGTAACTACCGACGTTCATTTTCCTATTATATTAAAATACAATATAGATATGAATAATGACGGTGATTCAGTTAATGTTTATGAGATCGTATCTGGACCTCTTAGTGCTTTTCCTTCGGGTATTCTTTCTGCTCCTTTATTAATGCCAGATCCTACATTCGAACCTACAATTTATTATGTTGAAGGAGGAATATTCAACTTTGCTTATATTCAAATTATAGAAGATATTGATGGTAAAAGTCACATGCTCATAGATATAATTGGAGAAGATGGAATTCCACGTGTTAATTCACATTTAGACATTGTTGCACAATAGGATTTTTTTGATTTTAATTTATAATTGTTAATTCTAATCTTAGTATTTATTAGAAATGGAAACTATTGGACACATTTACTATTATACCGATATATGATAAATTAATATTTTATAACCAATTTTTTATTATCTCTTGAAAATTAATAAATAAATTTAGAATAAATTAAATATTATTAAATTATAACCGAAACGTGGAAATTAATTTATTTCATGGCTAAACACATTTTTACTTTTTAATTTCGAAATTCTATAAATTCACATTACAAATAAAAAATGTATTAAAAATTGATATTCTAATATTTCTCATAGAGATCAAAATCAGAAAATAAAAAAGTATCGTAAACGTAGTATCTGCCTACTTCACAATATGATTGATAAATGCCGATTTCAAAATTTGTAAATATCACTAGACCTAAACTAATTGGATTGCAGCTTAACAAACTATCATTAGTTTTATACCAATTTATTAACCTATGAATTGACCAAACAATTAATCGAAAAAACTTGTAATTATTATTTGCATATTCTATTCCCAATTAGCTGAAAACCATTATCTGAAAAATCAAAAATCTTAATAAAGTTATTTTATCTAAAATATCTATCATAAATTTATAAATATTTTATTTTGCTGTTCATAAAATTAAAATATTTTAAAAAATTAAATAATAGTATAATATATTTATATATAGTATATCACCTATTAAAATAATAGGAGTTGGCAAATTCTATATCTGAAACTTCGAGTGTAAACAATAAAGAGCTAGAAGAACAAGAATATGAGTTCTTTAATCCATTAGCTCAACCAATTTCCAAATGGTATGAATTTCATAAACTCCTAAATTTATTTCCATGGTGGATAAAATACAATATTGGCGCGTCAGATGAATTTCAGCTTAAAGATAAGATTATTCAAATTGGTCAAAACCTTGGACTTTCAAGTATTTGGATGAATAAGATCATAAAACATGCAATTACTGAATTCTCAAAGAAAGGATTAGGGATAGACTACTTTGGCTATCATAATATTTACCATGAGCTAGAAGCTACATATTTTACATTACTTGCTGCATCTGATAAAAATAAAATAAATAAATTTAACTTGAATGACATAAAATATTTATTTTTATCTTCGCTTTTTCATGATTTCGATCCTTCTAAAAGATTTGATAAACCAAATGAAGAAGAGGTCGAATGGTTTATCCGAAAAGATAAAAAAATTATACAGTATGTCCAAGATGAAGGATTAAATGTAGATATAATGATCGCTATGATTTATAGAACTGCATATCCTTTTAAAGATGATATTGCAAAAAACGCTACTGAAAAAATGAATAAATTACTTTCAAAAGCAGGTATTTCAGATTCAGATAAAGTAACTAAAAAACATTATTATGATTTAGGTTGGTTTCTTTCAGTCTCTGAACGAATATCCGGTTATTCCTTAGGAAATTTTGATCGTGCAATGGAGTTAGCAAGATTAAATGCTCATGGATTAGGATGGCATCCATCTATAATCAATCAAGAATCTGTCAAATACTTTAACTCATTAAATGGTGAACAAGAAATGTTAAATAGAATATTAAATTCTGTTTCTGAAGAATATAAAGAAAACTTTCTCAATAATGTTGCAAAATTTAATGAGGAATGGATTAAAGAAATTGAGATTAAGAGATCCTTAAAGAAAAATAAAATTAGTTTGATACCTTTGATAGAAAAAAATAATGAAAATATAAATTCAGATACTCTTAAATCTATAGTAAATATTCGAAATGACCTAAAAGGTTCTTTATTGTCTACTGATAAACGGGATTTTACAAAATCCGTATCTGATCCCAATACCATACTTATAACTCTAAGAGTAAAAGAAGAAAAGAACAAGACAGTTGGTTTCGTAAAAGGTGGTCCTCTAGAAGATTATAACTTACGCAGAGGAACAATTGATATTAATTTAGGTAAGAAAAATACTATTTTTATTGAATCAACATATATTAAATCAGGATATTGGGGCCAAAGAGGTGGCCATTTACTTCGACATCACTTTTTAAATCATTCAAAAAATCTTGGTTACAACTATGTTACTGGATATGTTCATCGTGATGTATTATTATGTAGAAATGATAAAGGTGAACCAATTGACACTGTACAAAAGTACGATCCAGATAAACTAGATTACTATAGAATTGATCTAAATAAATTTAATTTTAATAGTTTATTGTAATTTATTTGGTGAATATTATAGAGAATTAACATGATTTTCATTTTTTATGATTATTTTTCTTGATAGTGTAGTTTATTCCGTTTTTCTTTTATCCAATTTCAGCAGAGTTTACGTTATCAAATATTCTTGTAAGAATTTGAATTAAACTTTATCTAATAAACAATACACAATTTACTATACTAATGAATCAAATCCGCCTTGGTTGTTCTGGTTGGAGTTATCCAGATAATCCGGAAAAAGGAGGTTGGGCCAAAGTCTTTTATCCTAATAGTAAAATTAAACGCCTGTCTTTCTATTCTCGTTTTTTTGATACAGTTGAAATGGATTCTACATTTTATGAAAAATTTTACAAATACATGACTAAACAAACATTCGAAAAAATAGATAAAATAACTCCCGATAATTTTGAAATATCGGTAAAAGTTCCTGAAACAATATCCCATTTAACTAGATTAAACATAACAAAAGGATCTATATCATTACTTGAGGATTTTCTAGACAAGATTTCCCCACTTAAATTAGCGAATAAACTTGGTGCTATTCTTATACAATTGCCTCCAAGTTTTACTGTTAATGATTTCCAAAAAACTGAAGATTTTCTTGATAAATTGCCTCCAGGTTATCAATATGCATTAGAGTTTAGACACTTATCATGGAATACTGAGGGTTCATTGGAAATGCTCAAACATCATAATATTGCAGCGGTAATGATTGATTCTCCTTCATCAGATAATCTTCAATTTTTATCTAAAGTTATAGTGACATCTCTAAATCATTCTATCATAAGATTCCATGGGAAAAATTCAAAACATAGATACAATTACCTTTACTCAAAGAAAGAGTTGAAACCATGGGTTGAAAAAGTTAGAAAAATAATGTCAGAAACAACAAAAAATACAGGTAAACTTCGAATTTATTTTAATAATCATTATGGTGGTAAAGCTATAATCAATGCATTAGAATTCAAACAGATGATGGGAATCTTCATATCTGATGTTGAGAAAAAAGCACTAGAATTAGCAAAGATATATTATTCAAGAAGTACTTTAGATAATATAATTAAATAGACTTGATCTTTTATAATTTTTATTAATTGTTGATTCAGTCTGAAACTGTTATAATAATCATGAAATTATAACATTATTTGACTATGCAATTTCTATTGATTGATCCATTTTTGACATAATATATGTATAATATATAGATAAATAAAATTTGTATATTTGAATTATTTACTAATATTTGGATATCAAAAATAAATAGGATTCTACATTAAATTATTTGTAAACTGATTTTGATTGGTTTGTAAAAACGAATATTTGTCTCATTTTACATAATCATGTAATAATACAAAAATGATCTTCTGGTTGGTTCAGTAAAACAAGGGTGGATATTTCAGATCAAAAATATTTTAGATTTAAAGAGTACTATTCCCTATATACTTTCCAACAACTGTATAAGTATCAAAATTTGCATCATAGATCGCACTAGAATTATAGTACCAATTCTTTAAATCCGATTCCCTTAAAATATTTGTTTTTTCATTACAAAAATATAATTCATTATAATCATTGATTACCTCCCCGTTTACTTCACAATAAAACATACTCATTTGATATTTTTGTAAAGTCTGGTTATTTGCTATTTCGAGTTTTTGATTATCCAAACCAATGGTATTGTTCTTTTGATTATCCAAACCAATGGTATTATTCATTACAACAAAATTTATTTTGAATGTACTTCCATCTATCTCTTTAGTTGGTTTACTAAACCACTCAAGTTCATAATCAATTTTGCATTCTTTGAATGGGCATATATCTTTTGAACTTTCATCTCTTGCTTCAAAATATGTAATTTTAGGATTATTTGTGACATCATCCAATTCTAAGATAAAATCAAATTTTGAATATTGACCGTAAACAGAATTTGAAATCATTAATAGTGGGACCAATCCTATTATGAACATTAATACTATTGATTTGATTCTCATCATCTCATCTTCTAAGAACTTTCTAATAATATTTACTAGTGATATGCAAAAATGACTCTATTAATATTAGATGCATTTAATATGATTTAATAAAATATTGTGATATGTATAAATAGCCTAAAAATTAAAATATGTATTAATAAATTCTAATTTAAATTTCTTTAAAAATATTATTATCATAAGTATATGAATATCACCATTAAAATTCCATAAATCCAAATGAATCTATAATTTTAAAATAATTGATCTAATTATTTGTTAATTTTATTTTTTTGGGACAATGCACTACTTTAAATTTCTTATTTTGGAATTCAAGGTTATCGAAACTACAAATGAATTTTTATTACATTTTTATTTTCTGAAATAGATTTTAACTCAAATATTATTTCTATGTACTTTAAATTATACGTATTACTTGCTTATTCAAAATGATAATAGTGTTATTAAATTAAATAGAGTATAATTTAGTAATTTCAATTTTTATTATCTAAATATTAATCAAATTGAATCCAATATGTCTATAAAGAAAATTAATCTTGAATCACTACAAAAGGTTTCCAATAATAAAGACATATGAATCTATTATTCCGTACTAATATTATTTTTGTATTATATAATTTTTTTATCTATGATGAATTATATAAACCCAAAATCTAATTCTAATTTTAAATGACTAGTAATACTTATTTGTTAAATCTACATCATTAGTCAAAAATTTATTTTTTCTTATTTGTTTTAAATATTTTAATATTGTTTCTATTTTTTTATTTGTATTTATTACTGTCTAGCTATAAAGAAACATATAAATCAAATAATTATTTATTGAAAATTTTATAAGAATATCTTGATTTATTAATGAAGCAACGAACCCATGGAAAATATTTACATAAATAATTCTTACATAATAACTTTCATTTTATAACGTTGTTACTTGGTATTATAATTTAGATTTTTTGTCTTCCAATTACTTTACTGCATAGTATTACTTTCATATTTTCTATATTTGCAATCAGTTTTTCCAAATTTTCTACATTTGAAGATT
This sequence comes from Nitrososphaeraceae archaeon, assembly GCA_050043595.1. GTDB lineage: Archaea > Thermoproteota > Nitrososphaeria > Nitrososphaerales > Nitrososphaeraceae > TH1177. The sequence continues at coordinate 8,644 of JBNAIF010000206.1, forward strand.
TATTATTTAAAAAATTTGTAATTAAAACATCAGCAATATTTAGGAATTGCTACTGAAATTTTTAAACTTAGTAAATGTTCTACCAATACCGAAACACCAGATTGAAATAAAATAGCTTTTCTTTTCGAATAGATTACGCTATTTATAGCGTAACATATTTTTCCGATGCTAAAATTTTATCATACAAGTAATTCATATTAAAATAAAAAATTTTTTAATCAAATAACGAAAATCATATTTGCAGAATAAAACAATGATACGGATTGTATGATAGATGAATGTAATTGAAAATTATTCACAAATCATTCACATAAGATTAAATCCAGAATTTTGATATTATTAAAATAGAGATATAAATTAAGTTTAAAAAAAATAAATCGGCATGTTTTTATAATTCTTATGAAATTATATCTTAATGTTTACGACAATAAATATAGTTACCTTGTTAATGGTAAGTATAACCACCTTAACTGCTTTTTCAGTGATTGATACTTATGCACAGACAGAAGACCAAGATCTAGAAACAATTCAATCATATATCAGTCAAGCACAAAATGAACTCGTAGCAGGAAAT
>JBNAIF010000207.1:0-6931 GCA_050043595.1 Nitrososphaeraceae archaeon
TCCAGAAAATAATTGGATTAAGGTAGTAGAGAATAGAACATGACTTTATGGAAAAAATTAGACGGTCCGTCGGCCAAGAAAGACCACGTTATAAGAAATGCGATATATTTAAGTATCATGAATCATACTTGGCTTAGTAAAGATAGTACAACTATATCGTAGTCAGGGACAAAGTATGTAGAAAAGAGGATTTGAAGAATAAACACTCTTTTATTACTATTCTTAAATAAACCTTAACGACCACTTTGACGATATATTTTATTACATTAACCATATAGAAGCATATCTAAGTAATGGTTGTAACGTTAAATTGATCTCCCGATACTCCCAGCCATTACTGCTTAATTAAAATATCTCATTTTTTATCTTATTTGTGAACAAAGTATATTAGATTTTCAAAACTTGCATTTTGAGTTCAAGTTTTTCTTTAACTCTTTCCATCTTTCATATATGGTAATATGTATGCAACTTTATTCTTAAATTCTATTTATATAATATATTCATTATTGCATTGACCATTACCCTGACAAAAACGTACTATAGACTTAATTCAAAAATGATACTTAAATGTCTAATAAAAATACAATTAGGATTTAAGTCAATTGGTTCAATTCCAATAATCAGAACATAGTCTTTTCTTTCATTTAAGTATGATATTACATTAGTAAACTTCTATAAAAATTCATATCATTACTTATTATATGAGAAAGAATACTCAATAGTAGCTTGTAAATACTTGTACCACAACTCATCTATTATCTTCAGTATATTGTTTTACTCTTCTAGTAACTTCATACCAATAATGGTTGTAATATCAATTCATAAACTTGGTATTTCTCTACAACCATTATTGTTCTATTCAATTTTTTCTTTAATCTTGATCATCTTATATATATTCTAACAAGGAAAGCTCTTCTTGAATAAAAAATTAGTTGAATATTTGTGAAACTAAATACTTATGTACCAGAATCACGTATTATATTATGCCACTGAAATCAGCGCAGTGTGTTCAGAATTCTACCATACGCCTACCTATTATACTCCTCTGTTGGTATTACAGTGTTTCAGTTAAAGAACTGTTCTGATAAAGTTTCCAATCAGTGGTGGGGTTGGAGGCGATATACATGTTTAACAACCAGCATGTCATCTCACCACACCTCCAACCTATATTTTTAGAGTGGTTTATTACAAGAAATAATTAAGTTTTTATAAAAAAATAATGGAAATTTAGTTTGTAAATTAATGTCCTTTATTTGACATTTCCCATACTAAATCATCAAACATAGCATTCATATGATGAACTTTTATTTTTACACCTTCAAGTAAATTTATTGCTTCGGATGTATTATTGTTTTTCAGTAAAAAGAGTAATTGGTCCATATTTTTTTCAAGTATATCATGAGTAGTACGCATATCAGTAATCATCAGATCAGCTCCAAATTGGGCAAATGCAGAAGGTACAAAAGACACTAGAACCAGAGAAACTAGTAATATGTACTTCATATATATATTACCACTTCGTCTTATTTAAAAATTAAGTTATTTTATTCTATAACTAATACATAATTCTCTCGAAAATTATCTAGTTGTGAAAGATCTGTATAAGTCTATTTTCTGAAATTAAATTAATTTTATCATATATCACAACAAAACAACTATTTTTAATTAATAAAATTATAAATCAAATTTTCTCGGTATTATGTAAAAATAATAACTAATAATGTAAAATTATTAAAATTGTTTTTTTATTATGCATTTAGTTAGATAATTCCTAATGAAATTTGTTTATAACTATATTATAACATACACAAAGACCTATCAAGAAAACATGGTATTAAAAAATATTATTTTTTCAATATTTGTTGATATTTCAAAAAAGCTTTGGCACAAAGTTTTGCGATTCTTATAGGTTCTGGAATAGATCCTTGAATTATGAAACTATTTATCAAATTAGATGCATCATCAGAATTAATTCCCCAATTTTTGCTATATACTACTTTATTTGTTTTTAATTTAATAATATGTCTCTTTCCTATCTTATCATATTTAGATATTCGTGATTCATAATCATATGGAAAGTATTTTTTTAAAGTTTCATGAACGTCTTTTTTTGGATTTTCAAATGTTAATGCTATTAATGGTATACCTGTATTTCTAAATATTTTATTACCATCAATGATATTATACATACTTACTATTATTCCGTCTATAAAGATACAGTTAATATCATTTCGTGCTAGATTGTTAATCAAATTGATAATAACATAGGTTGAATCATTTCCTCTTACTGTGATACCACCAATCGTAACGCCGTCTATAATAAAGTCTTTTCTCATAATAATTCCGACCAATGTAGAATATTTTTCTGAAATATCAAAACTTTCAGCAAATGCTAGTACCCTTATACCTTTCTTATTATAATTCAAAAGATTATTTTATATTGTATTTTATACATAAAAAACTATTGTAGTAGATATTTTAAAATCAATAATATGTATTAACAATATTTTAGATTTAAAAAACATATGTAAAACAACAATCTAAGTAAAAGTTGAACTTCTGAAAATGTGGTCAGTATTTTTAATCGTTTTTCTTGGTTTATGTATAAAATTGGTCAGATGATGAGGTTTTATTCTAGATATTTTCTTGCTGTTTGTTCTGCTTCTTTGTAGGAGTGGAGACGTTGTTTGTCTTCAAAAAGGTCTCCATCTAAACAATAAAGTTCCCAAAAAGTGATACCATTTTTAGATTGATCTGGAAGTTCGGCGATACTGATTTGACCTTTCTTAGAAGTGAGAATGTACTGATATTTTCCTATTGCTGGACCGTGTTGAATGTAAGATTTTAGATCTGCTTGGGAAAAATCTGTCCAAATTGGATGTATTCTTTTTTCTATTTGAATTTCGTTATTGCTATCTGACAATTTCTTCTACCGTTATTCTCATGGGATTTTTCATCTTGTTAATGGATTTGTAATAAGATTTTGGCACAATGATCACTAATTTTTGACCTTGATTAGTATAATTCGCTACAAACCTCTCCTTACGTTTCCCTCTGGTTCAGGATATACCGGTTCAATTTTATAGTAATAAGAAGGATATACTGATAACAACACTATAGTTTTTTTTTAGCAGATAGAAGATATAATGACAAAGAAAACCATGTTCTTAATAACTTAAATTTAGTAGTATATTATCAAGATAAGATAAGATATTTTTTAATAAAACTCTCAAAAGATAGAGAAAAAAGATGAATATGGTTACAACAAATTCTGATGCAATTAACAAAATAAAGATGAAACGATAATATCAATCGTAAAAAGATTGTTGATAGAATAGATAAAATTAGGATTCATAAGAATGAAAAATTGATAATTGATATTAACTTACATCACATAATCTTCATAGAGTGATAAAATTGACTATAGTTATGTATTTCCTAGTACCCTAGAATTATGATATGGTTAAATACAAATATGTATTTAAGAAAAACTTGAAAAATATAATAATAATTTAATGTTTAGATAATTTAATGAAATGATCATTCACTAGAAAAATAACAATATTTTTAAAAATTAAATGCTTTTTTTATACTGATCCAACATTCAATAAAATTTATAGTCAAAGTAATTTCATTTTTAAAAAGTAAAATCAAATCAATTAACTATAAAAATAACCAAACTGACTTATTGAGATAAATTTAAATAAATAATAATTATCAATTTATTAATATATTAAATAACAATGAAACGGACATAAATATCAAATGAAAATATGATTAATTTATATTATATTTTTTATAGATTATATTACAATTTTAAATCATATATCAATGTAAAATAATAAAATAGAAATTACATAGGCATCAAATTGAGTCGTTGTAAACCCTGCTGGTATTCATTATATTTCCAGATCTAGCCTATGTAATGAAACATACAAAGGTACGAAGTTGACATGAATCCCATCCAATTTGTTATTGGATTAATAAAACTTAAATATTTCTATTTTTCTGATTATCTAAAATAAAGGTATTATTTTTAAAACTTATTAAAAATTGTGATTTTATAATTATAAATTGGCCAAATAAATTTCTAGGAAAAACTAAAAATTAAATAATGAAAAAATAATCATTATGTAAATAACAAAATGATAAATGGATTTAAAAAATCAAATACAGAACCTAAGAAATCACCAGAATCTTTAACCGTTATATCAAAATTTGTAATAAGAGGTACTGTTTCATATTTTGGATCACTATTAATTTTAGTTTGTAAGAGAATTTCATAATCACTACTGTTAGTAAAGATATAGTCAATAAGGAAATCACCGACAGGATAGAATTTATATGGAATTTGATCCAATATTGAATCTGTTTTTTTATCTTTTATAATGATAGAAGCAAATAATCCGATTACATCCAAACCATCTTTTTGAATATTAAAATTTAGTTTGGTAGAATTATCATTTGTGAGAGGTTCTTTGGGATAAGGTAATAATTTTACTTTATATTCATCTACATTTTTTACAACCACTCCAGGATAATCGTCTGGAATATGTGCTTGAATAAATATAAAATTAATCGGTATTACAAATAAAATAAAAATAGAAAAAACGATCACTATTATATTCATTCTATGTCACCAATAATTAAGAGGTCATTTATCAAATTTTAGTCACTGTTTTTTACTATATCCGAAAAATTACTATTTATATTTAATGGAACATCAATCGAACAACCATAGAAATAGTTTTAGATTAGTATAGAGAATTGATACATCATGTTTTTACCTTATCAAGTTAGAAAAATAAAAATAAGGAGTTACAATTAAGTAACTCCTTATAGGTTATTTTCACACAAACATCTTGTCACTGTCTAGTGTTAAAACCAATGAGGTATCTCAAATTTGATGATAACAACTTGATAAATAAAGTTTATAGTTCATTCGTCGAATGATTTTTAATTTCATATAAAACTTGTTTATAGTAAAAAGTGCCAAAAAATATAGAAAAAATATAGGAATTTAAAATAGAAAAAAGAAAAAAGAAATTAAACTTTGTATTATGTGTGTTCCTCAGAACTTTCTTCAGTATGTTCTACTGCCTGTTCTGATTCACCATGATGTTCCGTATGTGTTCCAGGCATTATTTCGTTAACTCCCAATACTATTGTAGATGTTTCTGGGAATTCTATATCATCTTCTCCGGGATTGGATATGGCTACATCGGTTATAGCTTGTTCATCAGTAGAAATTAAATCCACATGATAAAGACATAGGTCTCCAGGATTAGAGAGAGCTGAAACAGATTCTAACGCTGATTTGGTAAGATTCGGTGCAACACCAATCATAACATCAACTTGTGGAACAGATTCATCATCGCATGGTACATTTATTGCAATATGACCGTTCATTATATGAAATGGTGTAGAATCATATATGTGAATGAAAGAACCTGCATTAAGAGTTTTACCTTCTAATAATAAAGCAACTGAATCACGTACTATCTTTGATTTTGTTGTATGATCTTTTTCAGAATCATGTTCTTCACTTGTCATTGCATGAGTTTCTTCAGTATCAGTAGCATTCATATCATGTTCTTCAGTTTCTGTCATGTTCATATCTTGTGCAAATGCCAATGTAGCATTTTGCATAATCATGTCAGTAGAATTTGAATCTGTCATGTTCATATCTTGTGCAAATGCCAATGTAGCATTTTGCATCATCATGTCAGTAGAATTTGAATCCATTGTATCGGTGGTATTATTTTCTTCAGCATTGACGGGAAAATTGATTGATCCTGCAAATATTGTAGACGCTAGTGCACTTAACATTAGAAAAGTTTTGTACATATTTTTCATTAAATCGACTGGGTATATTTTATAAATAAGTTTTATAGTACAAATATCGAATCATAAGTTAATTTTACATATACTGATTTGATTCTATTGTTGTACCATAAAATAAAAAAACAAAAATAATTAATATCTTAAAATAAGATAATAACAAAATATAAGAATATAATTAATTTAAATTTTATTTTTGAATATAGATATACACAAAAATAAAAAATTAAGTAACAGTATTTTTATCTTCTTGCCATAACGAAAATGAATTTCCTTCAGTGTCTTTACATTTTGCAAAATACCCATGTCCACGAATCAGAGTTTTTGGTATGATGATTTTACCTCTTAATTCTTTGACTTTTAATAATGATTCATCAATAGAATTAACACCGATATAATTGCCTGATTCTACATAATTCTTGGTCTTTTTTATTATTGCACCACTTAATCCTCTTTCTCCGCGTCTATCTTTGGTAGAAATTACCAAATATTCGGATTTATCTGCAATTATTTTTTCAAATTTCCAGCTAAATAAATTCTTATAGAAATTCTTTGCTCTTTGTATGTCTCTTGCTGGTATCTCAAAATGAACTATTGTTGGCATATCATGTTTAAATTAATTAGACAATTATTTAAATAATTTTATTTAGCATAATAGAAATTCAAATTTAAAAATTATCATGAATATAATAAACACGAAAATAATATTTTATAATTGAAAACAAGAATTTAATAGAATAACAATATAAAAAACATAGTATAACTTAAAACAAACTTGTCGAATTAAATTATTCAGAGTGAGATATAATATAATTTCATAACATAATACACATTCAATTTACAATTCTCTTACTCTGATGAGATCAACCAAAGTTCCTTTCATCCCATTATTAAATTTTTTCCAATTGTCAATAGGCAAATCAATATGCGCTAATGAACATGTTTTCATCACATGTAGTTCGCCTGTAATTTTTTCAAGTATACTTTCTAAAATAGGGTTATGTCCAATTATAAGAATTATTTTATATGTATCATCTATATTTTGTATTAAAAGAACATAATCTTTGAAAGATGCCTCATATAATGAAAT
>JBNAIF010000208.1:0-6057 GCA_050043595.1 Nitrososphaeraceae archaeon
AAACATAAACCTAAAAGAATATTGGAAATTGGGGCTTTACACGGATATTCTGCAATACTGATGACTAATCTAGTATTGAACGAAATTAAAAAAAATAATAAGAATATTTCAATAGAAAACGAAATTCTTGTGACCATAGAAATTGATTCTAAACTTGTTACAATAATACAAAAAAATATAAAAAAAGCAGGATTATTAGACAAAATAAAAGTTTTAAATGGAGACGCTCTGAAAATTATTCCAAAATTAGACAAGAATACTAAATTTGATCTGCTCTTCTTGGATGCTGAAAAAAATCAATATATAAAATATTTAAAACTTGTCGAAGAAAATAATCTATTGAATAAAGATGCGATTATAATTGCAGATAATGTTATGATTTATGAAAACGAGATGACAGATTATTTGGATTATGTTAGATTTTCTGGAAAGTATGAAAGTTATACAACTAAAACTACTTTAGAATTTACTAAAAATGTTAAAGATGCTCTTGAAATAAGTTTAAGAAAAACATGATCTCATGCGTTAGAATTACTGAAAATTAGCTACACAAGATTTGGAATTATTTATTTCCTAAAAAGAATTAAAATATAATAAACTGACCTATGCCAGATATTTCAGAATTTAAATATCCTGTAATCAGTGTTCAACCAAAAAAATAAAGAAGTTGTGAAAGTGGATTTACCCATTTTAAAAGTAAGAGATATAACAACTAATATGGTCTATCATCTTAAACTAATCAACAATTTAATTTTCATATTTTCCATTACATTCTAATATAATATAGATAATTTAATTTAGAAAAATTACTTTTATTAATATCTCTCGAAAGATAATTCTAAAATTTCATGATTTTATATTAATATTCTGATCTTTAATTCAAGATATTTAATATAAATTTTAATTGAGATATCTCATTGTTTATCACATGTACCTCATTTTTATTACTTGCATATTTTGAAAGATTTTCACATGCTTGGATCTGAGCTTTCATTATTTCCTTCTTATCAATACACAGATTATGATAAGATTCTACGATTGAATAAGTTATATTTGTTTTTTTATCAAATTTAGAAGTTCTTGCTTCTATTTTTATTGGAGATTCTATCTCTAATATATTCAATTTTTTTAATTCACCATAATTAATTAATATGTTATGCTATTTTATTCTTAAGACAATAAACTATTTAGATAAAAATTAACTATTGTTCATATATTTATTAATAAAATATAATATAAAATTTAATTTACAATGAATATGATTTACTCAAAAATCTAGTAACTAAGTATATGATTTATTTCTGATTTTGTTCTAAAGATAAACTACACATCTATTATAATATTTTTTGTATAGAAAAATAATACTAAATTTGAATATTTCAATATTTTTTACTGGTATTTTCTACTCAAATTTGTTTTACATATTTTTATTAGTCATATTAATAATTTTATGATAACACATAACTAACATAAAATCAAGTTTATAAAAATATAAAAAATGATTGTTTTATTCGTAATTTTATTTAAAATATTGTTGAAGTTTTTTATGTCATTTTTTATTGTTATAATAGTATTTTCCAGTAGAAATATTGGGGTTTTTCGTAACGTATTATATTATTATAATTTCTTATATGAATCTCCTTTATTTTCATTTTAAATAAATTAATAAAATAAATGAAGAATGCTATCAAAAAAATTTGCAGTGGAAGTAAAAATTGACAGGGGTTTAGTATATAAATTTTTCTGCCAATGTGGTAATTAGTTCCCATAAATTGAAATTGAGTAATATATCGAAGATTTTACATTGGCAAATATCATTTTACTAGAGATTGGAATAGAATTAATATGATATATTTTACCTAATAATTTAAGAAAACAGTAAAAAATTAAATCATTTTATAATTAATTTCTTGTTAACAATTACTAATAATAAGGGAATATTTTTTTATTTATTACTTTTAATTATAAATTATATTAAGATCTTATCAAGGTAATATGTAAATGTATCTTGAATTAGATGATAAATTAAAAATAAGATATGATGAATATGGAAGAAGTCAACAAAAACATATTTTATTTATTCACGGACTAGGATCGTCTTCTATTGTTTGGAAAGACATACCACAAGCATTATCTGAAAATTTTCACACTATAGCTGTTGATTTGATAGGCTTTGGTCAAAGTGACAAACCTAGTCTAAATTATACAATTAGTTATTTTGTTCTGTTTATTGAAAAATTTCTAAAGGGTATTGGAATTAAAGATCATGAAAAGGTAACATTGATTGGACATTCATTAGGAGGATATATTGCCACGGAATATGCTATAAAAAATAAAGAGCGAATTGAAAAACTTGTACTAATTGATTCATCTGGTATGCTTAATAAACCCACATTATTACTTGAGGAATATTTAGAAGCTGCAATGGAAACTAATCAGACTTTAAAATTTAATAAGTTAAAAAAAGTATTTGAAAACTTATTATCAGAACCATCAAGATTACTTCCAGTTATTGTACATTTTTTTATTGCAGTAATTGAAAAACCTGGAGCTAAACATGCTTTTAAATCTGCTTTCGAAAATAGTACAACAACAACTCTCGATTTGGAAAAATTAAAAAAGTTAAAAGATATCTCCTGTTTAATAATTTGGGGTAAAAAAGATAATCTTATTCCGGTAGATCATATTTACAAGTTTAGTAAAATTCTTATCGATGCAAAACTTTTGATAATTGATGATGCAGGTCATTCTCCATATATTGAAAAAACAGCAATTGTATATCATAAATTGATTGCTTTCTTATTGGATATAGAATTAAAGTAAAGAAATCTTTACCAATATTTTAAATGAAATTACAAATAAAAAAATTATTTTTTATATTATTATAAACTTGATTTATAACATAAATAAAAATTGAAAATAGAAACTTTTATAATTTTTCGAGAATTTCTTTCATAATTTCGAGATTAATTTATTAAAGCAACTACTATGATTCTTAAAATAATATTAGCACGTAGAAAAAAAACTTTAATTATGAGATTATCAAAAATCAAAAAATATTTAATTTTTAAGTTACTATGCCAAAAAAATAGGAAATAAAATTTATTGTTGTGTCTCCTTTTTATTGAATGACACTAGTCCAGAATCCCGTCCTATTACCCCTGAAGTAAGAATTTGAATTCCTGTAATTAATAATGCTATTCCAATTATTAATGATACAAAAATCATTCCGACTGCTGGAGATATCATAATGAATATTGCTAATATGATTGAAATAATACCAACAGCTATACCAAAAAATCGATGTATCTTGTGATCTTCTTTGTGACCAATTCCATGAGTCACACGAGATATTCCATCAAACAATAATGCAAATGCAAGTATCAATATCAATAATATGGTAGATGCTATAGGAAATGTCATCGCCGCAATAGCCAATATTATTACAAGTGCGCCTAATCCGATAGTCGCTAGTCTTGATTTATTTTTGACAAATATTCCAGAAATAATCTTTTCTATTCCTACTATTAATAACAATACAGCAAGTACTATAACTAAAGAAACAGTAGCAAGACCTGGGTTTAGAATAATAAAGATAGATAAAATTATGGCTACTATTCCAAGAGCTATTTGTATAAAACGCATTGATCTTGGAGATTTTACTTCTTGTGACATTTTTGTTTATTATAATAATAATAGAATATAGACTTATCTATTGTAGATTATATATAAATACTGTTCATTTTTTAAAAATTATAGGTAGGACTTGTTTTTTGTATTATTATACTTCTGTTTCTTTTTTTAATGTTTAAATAATCATTTTTAATACATAAATTCCTATTTTTGAACAAAATATAATTAACAAAAAACCAAGTAATTGAATGTTTTAAACAAGTGAGAATAAAGTTGCATCTAATATCAAATAAAACTTCTTAAATATTGATTAGAAGAAATAAATATTATAAAATGACCACAAATACAAAATTTTCATCAGTAGACATTGAGGAAAATGTTCTAATTTTACAAGGAGGCGGATCTCTCGGTGCATTTGGTTGTGGTGTATTTAAAGCATTAGCAGAGAACAATATAAAAATTGATATTATTTCTGGAACTTCAATAGGTGGAATTAATGCTTCTATCATAACAGGTCATAAAAATATGGATAAACCTGAAAATCTCTTGGAACAATTTTGGTTGGAATTGTCTGATGGATTTCAGGATTTTGGGATGAGCGGTTATTTTAACCCTTTTTTTAATTTAAATATTTTTATGGAAAAAATACCAGGTTTATATGGTTCTACATCTTTTGTAAATGAGAACAAAAGTAAGCAATTAGAATTTGCTCAATACCAAAGTCTAAATTCTTTTTATAATGCTTCAGTATTCGGGAACGAAAAAATGTTCAAGCCTCGATGGAGTTTAGAATATGCATTCAAAGATCCAAAATATTATAATCCTTATGAATGGACATATTTATACGATAATTCACCTCTGGTAAAAACATTAGATAAATACATAGACTATAATAAGTTAAATCCTAATGGAAATAGAAATAGTCGACTAATCATGACTGCTGTCAATATTCTTACGTCAGAACCTCTGGTATTTGATAGTAATAAACAACAGATCCTTCCTAAACATATTCTGGCGACGTCAGGATACCCACTTTACAATCTTCCATGGAGTGAAGTCGAAAGTGGAGTCTTTGCATGGGACGGTGGTTTACTTAGTAATACACCGCTTAAGGAAGCGATTGATGCATCTCCAGTGAAAAATAAACGGGTTTTTATAGTTGAAAATTATCCAAAAAAAGTTGATCATCTTCCACATGATTTACCAGAAGTACACCATAGAGCAAGGGACATCATTTTTTCTGATAAAACACAGTATAATATATCAATGGCAAAAGTTATTACAATGTACCTAAGATACATTGATGAAATGTATCAATTTATAGATCAAAATATAGATCCTAACAATGTAGACAAGAAAAAATTTGAAAGGATTAAAAGAAAGTATAAAAAATATAAAAAAGAAAGAGGTGCTGAAATTAAAAAAATACATTATATAACAAGAGACGAACACCATCATTCTATCTATGAAAATGCGGATTTTTCACCAATTACTATAAAAGAATCAATAAAACAAGGTGAATTAAAAACAAATCAAATATTAGAAAAAATATGATGATTGAAAAATAATACCATAAAATTCAAATTTTCTAAATAAATTTATATATAATTTCAAATTGTATCTTTTAAATTATATTTGTTACTATTATTAAAATTAAAAGTACTAGAAAAGTGTAAATAAACGGCATTTAAATAAAAGATTTAGTAATATAATCTATGGATAATCAAACAGATAAAAATAATGATAATAACAAAAAACAAGAATCAGAACCCTTTAAAATGACTGCTGGATTTGAAATGTGGCAAAAATATATGACTACTCTAATGAATAATTATAATAATTTTATTCAAGATACTCAAAAAATTGGAGAATTATATAAAGAAACAGTTAAAACTACAGAAAGAATGAGCGAACTTTTCCAAGAATTATCAAAAAATGCAGAAAAAATGAATAAAATATATCTAGAAACAGTAAAAACTACAGAAAAAATTAACAAATATTGGATGACTAATTTTTGGAATGATTCAACAAAAAACAAGTAATAATATTTTTCAAATATTTTTATTATCAAACTATGGTTCTATTTAATTTTTTTTGATATTAATTAAATATCATAGATTTTAAAATTTTAAAAAATTGATGTTCATGATTTTAAGAAGATTAATATTATTTAAATAAAAATATGAATATACTAAATAAATTATAAATTACACAATATATTCTAAAAAATAGAAAATTAGTGGAGTATTTTTGGTATATCTTTTTTGATAAATCTTAGTATAGAGATTTTTCCGGGTCCTGCAGCAATTATAGACAATGTTCCTGCTAACATAATGAGATCCCATTCCCATCCACCTTCAGAAATAAAAAAACCATTAGTCCATCTAATATGAAAAATTGCGCCCAATAATATAATTGAGAAAA
>JBNAIF010000209.1:0-5191 GCA_050043595.1 Nitrososphaeraceae archaeon
TTGATAATCTTGAAGACGAGATATATCATGAAATATGCGCATATCAAGATGACATAAATGTACAAGTAGATGACCGGACTGTAGAATATTTACTAAAATATGCTCATATTGCTAAAGGTGTAGGATTTGGCAAGAGAAAATAATAGCAATTCTAAGAAGAAAGTCATAGTAGAGCAATTAGAATGTAATAGGTGTAATTATAAATGGTATCCTAGAATAAATCCAGACGGTAAAGTAAGCGTGCCCAAGAATTGTGCAAACAGAAAATGCAAATCTCCATATTGGAATAAAAAAAGAGTTAGATAGTGTTCAACTTTTTCTAAATATATTTTTATTCAACTATGTCATATACCTGTTAATGAGTTTAAACAACAATACTGCAGTATCTGACTTTCTTACTGGAGATATAGTGTCAAAGTATATGAAAGAAAGCAACTATGAATGTAGGAATGGAAATTATTCTGAGACTTTTCTTCCTAATACAGTTGTAAACATAGATACATCTACACCTTGTACTTGGATTCGTTGTTAACAATATGAAATTTTTTGCTTTTAATAACACAAAGATAATTAAGATTCTCTTTTTATATCATTCAACTTTTTCTTGAAACATTTCTTCTTTATAGTATACTGCTCAATAATAAGAATATGTTTATATTTTTGAAATTTATTGTAAATAACAGTTGTATGAAAATTAATTTAACATTTTTTTTTATCATTGGAATTTCTGTTATGCTTTTAATGCCAATGTATACTTCATTCATGGTTTATGGGGATATAACGGTTGTAGAAACAGAAGATTACGTATATGTAATTATAGGAACCGATAATAAAGATAAAATTGGAGGATCAAACTCAGAAGATATTATTTTAGGATTAGATAAGAACGACAAGATAAAAGCGAGAGGCTCTTCGGACTATATTGATGGTGGGCAAGGACGAGATAGAATTCAAGGTAATAGCGGAGCAGATATTATTTTAGGTAATTCCGGAAGTGATAGAATCGAAGGAAACAGTGGTGCAGATTATATAGATGGAGGTACAGGAGACGATATAATTCAAGGAAATTCCGGAGATGATCAAATAGCAGGATACAAAGGAGATGATATAATTCAAGGTAATAAACACGACGATACAATTTATGGTGAAAAAGGAGACGATAGAATAGAGGGAAATTCTGGCGATGATTGGTTAAATGGAGGTTCTGGACGTGATCTTATAATTGGCGGATCTGGCGACGATATATTATGGGGAAAATCAGGTAAAGACATTTTAATAGGCGGACCAGGTGAAGATGAATTCCATTGTGGTAGTGGTTTTGATATAATATTAGATTATAACAAGGATGAAGGAGACACTAAATCAAAGAAATGTGAAGTATTTTGATTTCTATTATTATATATTTACTATAATTTTATTGTATCTATTATTTAATCACAATTATAACGAGATAAAATTATGAAAGGAATTTTCATTACAGGTACAGATACAGATGTAGGAAAAACAATAATTGCCAGTGGAATAGTCAATTTATTAGATAGTAATAAAGTTAAAGTTGGAATCATGAAACCTTTTGCATGTAGTGAAAAAAGATATTCAAAAAAATATAAAACAAAAGACGTGAAAATACTAATTGAGTCAATAAAAAATAATACGGAAAAAATTGATGAGCAATTGGTGAATCCGGTTTTTTATAACTTACCTACAGCACCATATCTTGCAGCAAAAATCTTAAAAAAAGAAATTGTAGACATAAAAAAAGTTATTAAAAAATACGAAAAAATTTCGAAGAATCATGAATTTACAATAGTCGAAGGAATAGGTGGAATAATGGTTCCGTTGACAAAAAATAAAACTGTAATAGATATGATTAAAGAAATGAATTTATCGGTGATTGTAGTTACAACTAATAAAATTGGAACAATTAATCACACCATATTAACCATACAAATGTGCAAAAAATATAGTATTCCAGTATATGGAATAATAATAAATAATATTGAAAGAAATAATGACCCAAAAATTGATAACGCTTTACCTCAAATATTACAAGAAATGACAGGCGAGAAGATTGTAGCAAATATTCCGTTTATTAGTAACCTAACTTCAAACAAAATTAAAAAAATTTTAGAAAAATCTATTGATATTTACAAGCTAATTGAATTAAAGTAAATATCACATATACCAAACAACATCTTCAAAATACAAAACATAAAATTTCTAAAATCGTAATAAAAATAAATAAATAATAATTATTGTAAAATAGTATTAAAAAAGAAAATATTACAAGATTTATTTATTTTGAAAACAATAAATGAATTGATTAAAACATGTATATTGTTTTTATGGAACTGTTAACTTAACGAAAGATATATAGTTGTGTGTCTACTTAAACATATGTTACCTAAATTTGATGGAAATAAAACATCTATAATACTAGTAATATATTCTTAATTTGTATTTCCTTGGATTAATTTTCCGTAATACTTCAAAAACGTTGGAATCACT
Organism: Nitrososphaeraceae archaeon; assembly: GCA_050043595.1. Lineage (GTDB taxonomy): Archaea > Thermoproteota > Nitrososphaeria > Nitrososphaerales > Nitrososphaeraceae > TH1177. Next base: position 2,509 of record JBNAIF010000209.1, read on the forward strand.
TAGCAATAGAAGTTATGCATCTATATAGAATTTGAGAGAAAGGTTCACCACTTGAGAAAAGTCTTATTGAAAGATTCATGTAGTGCTTTAAAGATAGAACCGAGTATTTTGATGATAATTATTTTTGTATTAAATACAATTGTGATTTAATATAGACATACAATTGGATTGTACTATTCGTAACTTTCGACATTATTAAGATTAAAAATATTATTTCAGTTGCTAAATGAGAGTTTATCTTAATGTAAACACGAATTATGAAAAAATAAAAATATTAATTGTTAATTTTTCCTGATAATTTACTTATATTTCATTTTGTTCCATTATTATAGTTATTTAATAATAGAATGTATCATAAACTCAATTAAGATATTCATGTTTTTCATATGTCTTTTCTTCAGAATATCTATAATCTTTATTGTATTCGTCATAGTATGTTTTTTTCTTGTTATCAAAGAAATTGCTTTCTCCCACAATCAGAGTACTTTGTTCTTCAGGTGATAAAGCTTTGAAATCAACTACACAAACTGCAAAATTTTCAGGATTATTTTCATCTTCTACATATTCTAATTGAAATGATCCTGGTACTTGAATGTCTATACCTGGTTCGAATACTTCATCTGGATTAAAATTCCCTCCAGTTACTTGCTGAGGAAGATTTTTTAATATTGCTTTATTTTGTTTTACAAATATTTCACCAGGTGATTCAGTTGTAAGATCTACAATAAATGGATCTGATCCGCATAATCCTTGTGGTTCTTGGTCTAATATTGCATAGTGATTATGGATAACATCATCAGTCGGATCTCCGTTTTGTAAGTCACTATCAGCAATTGGAAGATCAGGATGAGATGTAGTTACTATAACTTCGGTTTGTCCTACTGTATCGGTTGTTACAATCCCATATCCCCAGTTAATTCCTGGATTATTTATTGGGATTTTTCCTTGTGCTTTAAAGATGATGTCTGTTATAACTTCATCATTTATGTCTATAACTGCATTTTTTAGTTCTAAAAAATTTCCTTGGTTTGGAAAAGCAAATACGCTTAGTGGTGAAAAAATCAATGTCATAGTCAAGATAGTTATAGTTGTAACTTTAGTAGTATTGGACATGGATTCTAATTTATAATATTTCTTTTATAGATAACGAAAGAATATTTGTAATTAAAATTATACTATATCATAGTATAAAAAAATCAGAATTTTTTATTTATAACAATTATAGTTAAATTTTTCAGGAATAAAAAATACTATATAAAATTATAAAAATCATAGGTATATTTGTAAATAAAAGTCAAAAATATAGTTAAACAAAAATTTTATTATATATGATTACGATGTTGTTGACGAAAGATCTAATTCAAATTCAATTCTAAATGATATGTCTCCAATTTATTAAGATAAGACCTTTATAATCATTGTAATGTATTTTTTATATTAGAATTTTTTCAGATTAAGTTAACATAAACTTCAAAAGCATTGAATTCATTTAGAAATAATCATAGAACCGAGTTAGATATACGGAATTTGATTTAAATAGTTCTTTTTATATATAATAGAAAAAGACTTCATATTTATTATATATAAAACTATCATTAGGAATATCAAAAAAACTTGTCCGTTGTACAGAAATATATTATATCTCAAAAAATGAAATATACATAAACAATGTACATGATATCCACAATTATACAATCAAGAATTAAACCAGATTACTCTTACTACTAGAGAAAAATTGACTGAAAGAGATATGTAGAATTTTTTTTAAAAATTAATGTTTTGATAAACAATCTAGATATATAAATAAAAATAAGAATCAAGTTCTATAGAATACATCTATTGGTTACACTATTTATATAAATTTACAATTATGGAATAATAAAATTTATTTTATAAAAAAACGAATTTATCTCAAGAATACCAAAAAAATAAATAAAAATTATTAAATTAATTGTTTAACTTCGTTGTTGATTTAGTTTTGAAAAGTCAATACAGATTTTTGATAGTTCGTCTGTGTGTTCTTTTGTTTTTTCAATTGAACGAGTAAGCAATTCCATGTTATTGATTATCATATTATTGATAAATTTAGAGGTGTTTATGGAGTTGTTTACAAAATCATTTACAACATTAGAATACACATTCATAAACTCGTTGTTGTTGTTTGTTTTTGTCCATGATGCATTCCAATTTGTAGAGTAAATATTGTCAACAAATTGCGTAAATGCAGATTGGTAGGCGTTCACAAGATGTTTTTGACTTTCGATATAATTAACAGTAATATCATTAGATAATTTCAATATATCTTGATAATACGCATTAAAAGTATCCGTAAATCTTGGTATTGCTTTTTGGACTTGATCGGTGTTTTTATTTATGGTCTTTGTTGTTTCATCAATCATTTCATTGATCGTTTCTTGCGATTTCTTTATTTGTTCTGATGTTTTTGAATTCTTTTTTTCTTGATTGTTACTCATGGTTTTTATAGAACTATAGATTGATATATTACTTCCTAACAATAAGTATGTAGAATAAGTACTTAGCTATATTTTACATATAGATAAGATAATTTTTATGTTTTAATATAACAAAAAAGAGATAATAAATGTTGCTATGGTAGTAATTTAAGTAGGTGCAAATCCATGATAATAAGGAATTTGTGACATTTCATCTTTTACCTTGACTT
>JBNAIF010000210.1:0-6806 GCA_050043595.1 Nitrososphaeraceae archaeon
GTGACAGAATGGAATTTACTCCCTGGTAGCAGTCCAAGATTTACAGCTACAAATCCTTCAGGTACTGAAGTATTTTTTACTGAATATGGGTCAAATAAAATTGCAAAATTAAATGTAATTAATAATACAATAACAGAATGGGATATCTTGCAAAATTCAACGGAACCTTACGGAATCTCCTATCATAGTGAGAGTGGCAAGATAGTTTATACAATAGCAGGTGGTATAGGAATTCATAGGATCGGAGTTTTAGATCCTACAATAAATAAAATTACTGAATATATTATATCCACAAGTTCAGTAGGTACTATTGATACTGTAATTGATTCTGAAAATGCTATTTGGTTTACTGCAGGTTCAGGAGCCAATTCTTTGAGAGATATTTACAAGTTAGATATAGGTCCAGATCTAAACCAAACTATTGGAACTATCACAAGATATAATATTAATACTCCAGAAGGCAACATTTTGAATCAAATTCATGGCATAGATGTAATATCTATTCCGGATCCAAATCCAGAGAGCGAGGGAAATGAAATTAATTTAGTATTCGTAGGTTCAGGAATAGAACAATCAAAGACAAGTATCGGTCTTGTTGATCATGAGATATCTCAATTCGAAAGAATAGGTATGCTAATTCCAGACTTTGAGCAATTTACATATTATGATCTTCCAGAAAAAGGAGCTACTCCTGCTGTTGTTTCTGCGGATTCAAATGGAAATATCTGGTTTGGAGAATCCGGTGCTAATAAGATTGGAGTAATTGCTCCAAGAGAACCTCTTTTTGAAGACGAACCCACTGTTTTAACCCAATGGGCAATACCCACAGATAATAGTGATCCATTTCACATATCTGTAAGACCTGGAACTGACATTGTATTTTTTACAGAATACCAAACTGGTAAAATAGGAAGATTAGACCCAAACACAAACATCATAACAGAATGGTTATTGCCACAAGGAGTTGTAAGACCTGCGGGCATATCTTTTGATAATTCAGATAATATGTTTATTGTGGCAGAGGGTTCAGAGCAGATCTTAAAAATTACAAGATCTCAAACATAGATTAGGTTACCGTGAATAGAGATGATAATAATATACTCAATGACATTAATTCATGAACCTTAAAAGATACCTCAAAATATCTAAATTAAATCTTTTTGTAATTTAATAACTAGAAATTTCATCTTTTAGAAAATCTAAAAAAGATAAATATACGCTGAATCTGATTTTGAATTATAAAGATTTAGAAAAACGAGAGTATGCTATAATTGAATATAAGATATTTTAAAAGACATAACAAGAAAATCAGTCCAAAAATTCAGGGAACAGATAGAATGGAGAGTATTAAACATCCCTGATCATTCATGATAAATCGGGCATATAAAATAGTTAATTAAAGTTATTTTTCAATACTTTTATCCAATACTTTACGTAGCATTACTTTGTTAATAGCATCCATAACTGCTTGGACTGATGCTACTACTACGTCTTGTCCAGATTTTCTAGCAGAAATCATACCTCCTTTTTCATCTTCCACTTTTACAGACACTTCTGCTAGTGCATCAGAGCCTCCTGTTATTGAATCTAATCGATATTCTCTTATCTTGATATTAGCAACTTCACTGGCTATTTTTTGAATTGCTTTTAATGCGGAATCGACTGGTCCAACTCCTATCTCAGAAGCAAGATAATCCCTTCCATGAATATTTAATTTTATAACAGCAGTAGGAATAAGATTCATTCCAGTAACAATATGAAAATCATCTAACTTGAATTTTTCTTCGAATTTAGTATTTCCAATTATTTGACTTGCAATTGTCAACAATTCTGCAGTAGTAATTGATTTCCCTTTATCTGCAATAGTTTTTTGTTTTTCAACTATATTCTTAAGTTGATCTTCATTAGGTACAATTCCAAAATCATTCAACATTGCTTTTATTCCGTGAGCACCTGCGTGTTTTCCTGCCTGTAACCATCTTTTTCTTCCAACAAGTTCTGGACTAATTGGTTCATATGTCAATGGATTGTTGATTATACCATGAGTATGAATTCCAGATTCATGTCCAAATGCATTTTCTCCAATAATCGCTTTATTAGGTTGTACAATAATACCCATAGCATTAGAAACATATCTAGAGGTTTCATAAAGTAATTCTGATTTAATATTTGTGTTTAATTTATACAGACAATGTAAAGACATTACAAATTCTTCTAAAGATGCGTTTCCTGCTCTTTCACCTACTCCATTTATTGTTACGTGTGCACAACTTGCTCCAGCATTTATTCCAGAAATAGCATTTGCTACAGCATGACCAAAGTCATTATGACAATGCATACTAATTGGAACTTTTATTCCACCAGCAATCAATTCATGAACCATTTTTGATATATATTCTGGAGTAGAATATCCTACAGTGTCAGGAATATCTATTCGATCTGCACCTACTTGTTGTACTGAATTAAAGACTTTCTTTAAGAAATTCATATCAGATCTTGTTGCATCTTCTGCTGAAAATTCCACTTGCACTCCATGTTTTTTTGCATATTCGACAGCCCAAATTGCTTTTTCAAGTACTTGTTCTGGAGACATCTTTAATTTATACTGCATATGAATATCAGAAGTTGCAATAAAAGTATGAATATAATTTAGATCACATTGTAATGCTCTATCTATATCAGCTTTATTAGCTCTTGCCAAACCACAAACTTCTGATTTAAGTCCTTGTTGTGCTATTGTTTTGATTGCTTTAGATTCACCATCAGAAACAATTGGAAAACCAGCCTCTATGGCATCCACACCCAGCTCATCTAATTTAATAGCAATGTTAATTTTTTGTTCTGGAGTTATAGTAACACCTGGAGTTTGTTCTCCATCTCTTAAAGTAGTATCAAAAATTCTAATTGATCTCATAGTTTCTATTTTGTTTTCTCCTCGTGTTTTTTATCCTCTTTTTCTATTTGTAGCCCTCTTGGAAGAGCACATACTCCAGTCCTAGCTATTTGTATAATACCATAATGATTTACTAAATTTTTAAAAGCATTTATCTTATCTGGGGTTCCAGTTACTTCTACAATTACCGAATCTTGATTAATATCCAAAATATTGGCTCTGAAAATATTTGCGAAATGAGATATCTCCATACGAGATGTAGGATCTAATGCTTTCATTTTAATTAATGCTATTTCTCTAAATACAGTTGTATTTAATCCTAATATTTGGACATCGATAATATCTATTAATTTTCTTAATTGTTTAACTAACTGATCTAATGTTCGCAAATCACTTTGGGTAGCGATAGTCATTCTAGACAAGTCTTTTTGTTCAGTTGATCCTACTGTGATACTCTCAATATTAAAATTTCTTGATCTAAACAAATTTGTTACCCGAAATAATACTCCAGGTTTATTTTCTACTAAAACAGATAATATATGATATGGAATATATGGAATCGAGTTACTTTCATTATAATCATTATATGAAGAAATAGAACTTGACATCTTCTTAATTAACCTCCAACAATCATATCCTTCAAACCCGTTCCAGGAGCTACAAAAGGATATACATCTTCTTCTGGATCTATTGGAATATCTATAACAGTTGCAACTTCCGAAGATATAGCATTTTTCAACGCTTTTTCCAACTCACTCATTGATTGTACTGAAATACCTTCTGCACCATATGATTGCGCTAATTTTACATAATCTGGACATTTGTGTTGATGAACACCCATATACCTTTTATTGTAAAATGTTCTCTGCCATTGAGCTACCATTCCTAACATATAGTTATTTAATAGAAAAACAATAACTGGTAATTTATCCAAGACGGAAACTGCTAGTGAATTTTCAGTCATACTAAATTAGCCATCACCTGCAATATCAACTACTGGAACTTTTGGATTTGCTGCTTTTGCACCAATCGACGCAGGAAAACCAAATCCCATAGTTCCAAGACCAGTAGAACTAAAGAAAGTTCCAGGAGATATAACATCAAAATGAAGTGAAGCCCACATTTGACATTGGCCTACTTCAGTAGTAACAATAGATTCACTTGGTAATATTTCTCTTAATTTTTTCAATGTTTTTCTTGCAGTTAGTTCTCTTGAATAATCTTTTATTGTATCATTATAATATTCAATTAATTCTTTTCTTCTTTTTAGCCAAGAATTTTCTTCTTCGTTTTTAATTTTTTTAGTTGTTAACATCTTTACAAGAGTTCTTAGTGAAGATTTTACATCTCCCACAATTGCTACATCTACAGATTTGTTCTTTCCAATCTCAGCAGGATCAACATCCATATGAATAATATTCATTCCCTTGCCAAATTCATCAAAACGTCCAACAGAACGGTCTGAAAATCTTGCGCCTATAGCAACTATACAATCTGCTTCAATAATTATTTTGTTTGCTTCAGCATGACCATGCATGCCTATTGGCCCCATTGCTAAAGGATGATTTTCTGGGAATGCACCTTTGCCTTTAAATGTAGTGACTACTGGACACATTAAAATTTCAGCCAATGCTTGAAGTTCAGAAAATGCGCCAGATAATATAACACCGCCTCCAGCCATAATAATTGGTTTTTCTGATTTTAATATGAGTTCTATTGCACGGCCTATTTGACTTAGATCAGGATCTACTGCAGGTTTATATCCTCTTACCTTAATTAAGTCTGGAAAGGTAATATCTGCTTTTTCTTGCTGTACATCCTTAGGAATATCTACCAAAACAGGACCTGGACGGCCACTTTCTGAAATATAGAATGCTTTTTTTACTGTTTCTGGAATTTCGATAGCTTTTCGCGGCTGAAAAGAGTATTTTGTACATGGATTTGCTATTCCAATTATATCGGTTTCTTGAAATGCATCCTTTCCTATCATTGCAAGCGGAACTTGACCTGTAACTGCTACGATAGGTGAAGAATCAGCATATGCTGTAGCAATTCCTGTAATTAAATTAGTTGCCCCTGGTCCAGAAGTAGCCATACAAACACCTGCTTTTCTTTTTATTCTTGCATAACCATCTGCCATATGAGCTGCGGCTTGTTCATGCCTTACCAGTATATGACGAAAATTAGCATCAACTAATTCATCGTAAATAGGCAAATTTGCTCCACCTGGTAATCCAAAAACCACGTCTACACCTTCTTTTTCTAGAGCTGTTATCAAAGATTTCGCTCCAATCATCTCAACCATAATCTATCTTTTCCCCGTACTGTATTCATATTGATATAGATAAATTTTAAGCTAAAGTTCTAGAAAAGAGTTGCTCAAAATGAAAAATTTAGATCAGAATCTTATCAAATATATATTTTAAATTATTATAATTAAAATTATAAATAATATTAAAAAAATAGTTTTTTAGTTATATTTTTATCGTACTTTTGGACTTTTTTGAATTTTAAGTTCTTTCTTCTTTTCTTTAGAGAAGAGATCATATGCTTCCTTGACTGAGAAATTTTCATGAACTATTGCTTTTACTGCTTTAATCATTGCAACTGGATAGTCTGATTGCCAAATATTTCTTCCCATGTCTACACCAGCAGCACCATCTCTTATAGCATTAAAAGTTAATTCAAAAGCATCTTTTTCTTTTGGAAGTTTCTTTCCACCTGCAATTATTACTGGTGCAGGACAGCCTTCTACAACTTTTTCAAAATCTTTGCAATAGTAAGTCTTTACAACGTGCGCACCTAATTCAGCAGCTATTCTACAAGCCAGACCAAGATATCTAGCGTCTCTGACCATGTCTTTGCCAACTGCAGTAACAGCTAGAACAGGAATGCCATATTTTTCACCTTCATCTACTAATTTAGATAGATTAGCAAGAGTTTGATGTTCGTATTTTGAACCAACAAAAATAGACAAAGCCAGACAAGCGGCATTTAACTTTATTGCTTCTTCTATTGAAACAGTAATTGTTTCTTTAGATAAATCTTCACCAACAATACTTGTCGCTCCTGAAACACGAAGTACAATAGGAACAGCAGTACTTGGATTAACAGAAGTACGTAATACACCTCTTGTAAGCATTAACGAATCTGCATAAGGTAACAATGGTTTGATTGTTTTGTGTGGTACTTCCAATCTCTCGGTAGGACCAAGAAAATAACCATGGTCTACTGCAAGCATCACGCATCTACTATCATCAGGTCGTATAATTTTTGAAAATCTATTTTTCATTCCCCAATCCATAACTTTTAACCACAAAAATTTAGAATTCAAACTATTTATTTTATTCTTTGGTTTTGTTATTTTGAAAAAAATTTAATCTGAACAAAATGGATTTTCATGAAAGACAAATATTGTGAAGTTCTCAAAATGAATCTCTTAAAAATCATTATTGATAGTAATTGAAAGGTCATGGGTAAATTCAATTGAAGAGAGCAAAAAATATTGAGAATAATATTGAATAGATTTTAAAGAATTTTTAAAAGATTTGATTTACGAATATTTTAATTTTATAAAAATAAGAATTCTATTTTCATTTTTCAAAAAATCAATAAAATTCAATAAATTTATAAAATTAAAATATTAATTTAATACTATAGATGTCAAATAAATATGAAATTAAATTAGGAAAAATCAATTATTCAATGATCAATATGTTGTTATTTTAGTGGTTAATAATGTAATTTAAGATTTATTATAGACAGATTAAATATTGAAATTAGTTTATTATATCAAAAATAATAAAAAAATAAAAAAAATTGTCTTTATTTATTATCTTCTATTTTTGTAGTAGTAATCATCTCCATAATAGTAGTCATCTTCTTCGTATTCATTATAGTATTTTTTCTTGAT
>JBNAIF010000211.1:0-15249 GCA_050043595.1 Nitrososphaeraceae archaeon
CTGGATGGTATCTTATTCCTCCCTTACAAGGGCCTCTAGCATCATTATGTTGAGATCTGAAACCCGTAAAAACTTTAATCGTACCATCGTCCATTTTGGTAGGGATGGATACTGTTAATACTCTTTTTGGATTAGCTAAAATCTGATGCATTCCATTATCTAATTTTAATATTTTAGCCGCTTCTTCTAGTTGTTTTAGAGCTACTTGAAAAGGATTTATATTGTCACTATTATTATTTGTAGACATATCCTTTTTGAATCAATATTTTGTATTTAAATGTTGAATATTAATAAATATACTTATAATTAACGTCTATTACTATTTAATTATTTTTTTTCATTTTTTTCATTATATTCGATCTAATTTCATCATCTGTTCTATTGTTATATTCTATTCCTAACGAAATGGCAATTTTTTCCAACTTTTCTCTTTCAGAAGAAACCGGTCCTCTTATGTTTTTTCCAATTTTATTATTGTATTCGGAATGCTCATTATCTGATTCTAACTTACTTGTTTTCTCTATTTCATTCATTATCGTTTTTTTAGTTTTATCATATTCTGCAAATGCCTTTCCTAAATTTCTTGATACTTGTGGTAATTTTTTAGAACCAAAAATTAGAAATATACAAATTAATGCTATAATAATCCACTCAGATCCGCCTATATTCATGATATAGTCATTAAACCACATTTATCCTTCTTCTTTTGTTGTGTTTAACTTAAATATTTTCAATTTGGTATATAAATTGATATATAAAAATAACCTTCTCATTGTCCATATTTTATTAATCTTTGTCATATTTACATCGAAATATCAAAATATCTATAATTTATTTAAAAATTATTAATAAAACTTGGTCAAAGCACTTATATTCGTGCCAAACAACCATTAACCTACTTAAAATAAATACGAGGTTATGAGATTGCCTAATACTGGTATAGTAAAATATCATGTTAAACTACGTTTCGAAGTAGATGGACTTGTCGAGAAAGCTGACATTATCGGTGCTATTTTTGGACAGACAGAGGGTCTATTAGGCCCAGAAATGAATCTGAACGAGTTACAAAAGGTATCTAAAGTCGGTAGAATAGAAGTTAATGTTGATACAAAATCTAATACTGCAAAAGGAGATGCATTAATTCCAATGAGTACGGATATATCCACTGCTGCATTAATTGCTGCCGCAATAGAAAGCATTGATAAAGTAGGACCTTTTCAAGCTACTTTTGAATTAGCTGGAATAGACGACATTCGTGCTATAAAAAAGAAAGTCATAGTTGATAGAGCGAAAGAAATTGTTCAAGGATGGGCTACAAAAACTATTAGTGAAAGTGAAGAAATGCTTAAAGATGTATATGACGCAAGTAAACCTGGAAAACTTACTTCTTTTGGAAAAGGTCAATTAGCATGTGGTTCGGGAGTTTTTACAACCGATTGGATAATTTTAGTAGAAGGACGTGCAGACGTCATCAATTTGCTAAGAGCTGGATTTGATAATTCAATTGCCATAGAAGGTGCTAAAATTGACGAAAGCATTACAAATTTAACTGAAGGAAAAAAAGTTATCGCTTTTCTTGATGGTGATAGAGCTGGTGATTTAATTTTGAAAGAATTACGTGGTTTAGTTTCTATTGATAAGGTTTATCGTGCTCCACAGGGAAGAGAAGTAGAAGAATGTACACCGCTTGAAATTTCAGAAATACTAAGTAATGTGATGGAAAATATCGATAATTCTATTGCTAACAAAAAAACTCAATCATCATCCAACAATTACCAAAAATATCAAAGAACTAATAATAACACTAATCAATATCAATCTAATTTATCCTCCCGGGATTCTCAATTCATATCGAATAAGAATGAAGATTATGTTTCAAAAAATGATCAAAATACAAATTATTATTTGTCTAAAGATGATGTTGTCACATTTGATGAAAAAACTATTTCAACATTAAGAACTCTCCATTCTGAAATAAACGAAACTTTAGAAGCAATATTATTAGATGATTCTATGAATACTCTTTTAAAAGTCCCCGTATCTGAACTGATTAAAAAATTACCAGATATTTCTGGAGGAAAAATTTTAATTTTAGATGGGATTATTACTCAAAGATTAATAGATTCATCAAATAAATCTGGAATTGAACAAATCATAGGCCATAGACTAGGTGATATAAAGCAAAATTATTCCATCAAGATTGATACTTTTAATAACATAGGACTAAACTAAAATTTCTCATTATTTTTTTGTTTTCGCAATGGTTGTAAAATTACAACATATTCGTATTCTTACCGAATTATTATTAAATGGTGCAAACAATAATTTCATATCTATTACAACAAAAGATTTAGCAGGAAAAATAAACAGATCTCAACAATTAGCCTCAAAAGAATTGATTGATATGGAATCTCTGGGTTATATAGAACGTAGTACGATTGGAAAAACATTTAGCATTAAGGTGACAAAACAAGGTTATTTACAAGTATATAATATGTTTTCATTGTTACAAACTGCAATTAATTTTCCTACTCTAGATTTAGAATTTGAGGGTACAATAGTTTCTGGCATGGGCGAAGGTGGATATTATATATCATTAGACGGCTACAAAAAACAATTTAGAGAAAAATTAGGATATGATCCATATCCTGGAACTTTAAACGTCAAACTCTCTTCTAAAATTTATTTAGATGCTAGAAACAAAATTCTACAATATCCGTGTATTTTTATCCCTGGTTTCAGTAATGAATCAAGAACTTTTGGTTGGGTTAAATGTTATCCATCTATTATTAATGAAAGCTCAGAAATCAATTGTGCAATTCTAATACTCGAACGTACTCATTACGATGATCATATTATAGAAGTTATTGCTCCATTTTCCATTAAAGATAAATTTTCTCTTAAATCTGGTGACAAAATTAAACTAAAAGTAGGCTAATTTTTTCAATCTTTCATAGAACTCAAAATATGATGAATCCATAAGACTAAATTTTATAGAATGCTTCTCCTAATTCTTTCTTAATTTCCGAGCTTTTGATTTTAGGAACAGGCGTACTTAATCGTAATATTTGAATCTCTAATTTTCGCTTCTTACAATTTTCAGAAATTTCTTTCTCAGTGTGTGTTTGATCATATCCTAATGCTATGATGTCTGGTTTAACATATTCTACTGTATCAAATAAAGTACCTTTTTTACCAATTAATGCCAAGTCAACAAAACTCAACGAAGATACCATCTCTTTTCGCAAGTTTTCATTGTGGTATATTATTCTGTCTTTTTTTATCTTAGTGGCAGTTTTAGTTGTAGCAATTATTACAATGAGTATGTCTCCTAGTGCTTTAGCTGATTTTAGAGTAGATATGTGTCCTGGATGAAGTAAATCGAATACACCTCCCACTAGAACAACCTTAAGTGATTCCCTTCCTATCTGAGTCAATTTTAGTATTTGATGTTTTTTTTCGATCAATCCTAAATTTATCAACTCATCAATCCTTTTTCGTAACGTCTCTTCATCATGTTTGTATTTTTCTTTTATAACTTGCAAGAATGACATATTTCTGTCTAAACCGTTTATGAATAATGTACCTAAAATTACTTTATCGATAGTTTTCAATTTTGATCACTATTTTTTTTGAGTGCAAATAAATAAAAATAATTTCATTTCGAATGTATAAAATAAATTTACGATTTTTTAAAACATTAATTTTTTTTGTCATAACCATGACTTTGAATTGCAATATCATATATTAAAATTCAATTCTACTTGATAAATCTTTTTTTTATTTTATTCCACATATTTTTTTCAAAATATATTTATTAGGTTCTGTGAATCTAATAATTAATTGGTTAAATTTTGTCCAGAATGTGGTGGAGAATTGAAATTAGATACCTCTACAAAGAATTTTATATGTAAAAGTTGTGGATTATATGCACCAGGTTACAAGATAGATGAATTACGTGATAAATCTGATGCATATTATGACGATCAGAAGAAAAAAAATCGTGATGATTATTTAGATTGGTGGCAATCATCAAAAAAAGATAAAGAAAGATTTAAGTAAAATCTTTAATTTTTCAATATTAAAAAAATTCTTTCTCAGATTCTTTAATCCTACTTTCCAACGATACAGATTGATCTTCTTTTATTGTTTTGAGTACTGTCATAAACTCGCTCTCTTTTACATATAAAATTTTTAAAATTTTATTTACAATTACATTTCTCATATCCTCCAGATCTCTAGTTCTGATTTTTAATAATAGATCAAACTTGTCATAAATTTCATGAATCTCTAGAATTTCTTCAATTTTCAAAAGTTCTTTTTTTACTTCTTCTGTATGTCCATTCTCTATTTTTATGGTAACAAATGCCAAGTGATCATATCCAATTAAATTATTATCTATACAAATTGTAAATTTTTTTATTACTCCTGAATTTAACAATTTCTTTATCCGTAAATGTACTGTTGCGTCAGAAATACCCAATTTTTTAGATAATTCTACAAAAGATATGGATGCATTTGTAGTTAAAATATTTATAATTTTAAGATTAATATAATCTAAATATCTATTACTAGCAGTCATATTATATAATCATTTTAATTCTATATTAATTTTAGTAATATTGTATATTGTCATATTATATTTTCTATTTGTCAATTGATATTCAAATACCAAAGAATAATAAATAATAATGATTATTAAATTTTAAATCTTAATTCATGGATGGCAAGATCTGTAACAAATGTAATAATAAAAAAAGTATTTATCATAGACCATATTCTGGAGAATATCTTTGTAAAAATTGTTTTTTATTGTCTATTGAAGAAAAAACTTATCGTACAATTTCCAAATTTTCTATGTTAAATTATAATGATAAAATAGCAGTAGGTTTATCTGGAGGTAAGGACAGTCTTTCGTTGCTTTATGTATTAAAAAAAATTTTATCAAGAAAAGGAAATTCTAAATTAATCGCCATCACAATTGACGAAGGAATTACCGGATATAGAGAAGAATCATTAAATATTGTAAATAATTTTTGCAAAAATCTAAACATAAAAAATGAAATTTTTAGTTATAAAGACTTATTTAACATAAATATGGATGAAGCAGTAGTATCCAGACCATCTAAAAAAATGACTTCTTGTTCTATTTGTGGTACTTTTAGACGAAGAGCAATTGATGTTGCTGCAAAATTGGTTCAATCAAACACAATCGCTACTGGTCATAATCTTGATGATCAATTGCAATCATTTATGATAAATATTATTTCTGGTGATATCGATAGGATTGGTTGGACATATCCTGAACCAATGAAGTATAATGATTCTGATTTAAAAAAAATAAAACCTTTTATTGAATTATATGAACGGGAAATTGTATTTTATGCACTACAACAAAATATTCCTTTTCAGTCTGAACAATGTCCGTATATGCATGAAAGTATAAGAACTGATCTACGTGATTTTTTTAATAATCTCGAGAAAACCAGATCTGGTTTAAAATATAATATCTATCAATCTATAACAAAGATTTCTAAACAATTAAAGAATACCACTGGACAAGTTAAAGCAAAATGTGTATTATGCGGCCATGATACTAGTGGAACAGTTTGTTCAGTTTGTAAAACATTGACTATCTTAAAGAGAGATTGATACTGTAAACAAATATAATGTAATTTTAAATTAATTACAGTTGGGAGCAGGTAGGATCGGGGTGTTAGCCGTACCCCACTCTGGAAATCGGCTTTATGCTAGGATCAGTAACTACTGGGTAAATCCTGAAATGGGAATTTCCTACTAGCTTTGTTGGAGTGAAATTACGCCGGATCGGATGGGTATGAATAGCGAGCTACATGAAGGTGAAGTCTTGACTATTTATTTTCGAAATGGGTGAGGTCCGGGAGGGAGCAACCCTAAGGAAACGCATCTGTGCTGATTCGTCTACGTGGTGGACCATATGAAGCTTGAGATTGGGATTTTTATTTGAGGTGGTACCAGTAGGCTGCTTCCATTATTTTAACTACGTAACCATTAAAATCTACAGCCAGTGACGGATTTGTAAGAAATCATCTATATCTTTATTTTTTAATAGTCTTATTAGTGCATCCGCTTGAGGCACAGACAACATCGGCTTGTCAAAACTGTTGTCAGTTGCTATTCTTGGGCAAGCAACCTGTATATATGCATCAAGATCTTTAAACGGCAAAAGTCTTTCTTTTGTAATTTCTGTCAATGCTATCAATTGTATTTGTTTACCAAGATCTTCTAGTACTCTCTTTAACCTTAAAG
This sequence comes from Nitrososphaeraceae archaeon, assembly GCA_050043595.1. Classification (GTDB taxonomy): domain Archaea; phylum Thermoproteota; class Nitrososphaeria; order Nitrososphaerales; family Nitrososphaeraceae; genus TH1177. The sequence continues at coordinate 6,289 of JBNAIF010000211.1, forward strand.
CTTTTATCTTTGCAAATTGTCCTTCTTTTAATCCTATTATTATTCCAATTTTATTTGCTTCCTTGGACTTTAATATAGATAAAATTGCTTTTTTTTCTATTTTCTCAGCATATTCATTAATTTGTATATATTCATTATAATATGGATCTAGCATGAATGTAGGTTTATTTGTGGTTAACGCTATACTAGCAGTATGAAATCTACTTTGCCCTAAAAAAATATATGCGTCAATCTGGTCTTTAATTTCATAAGCCGGATAAAATTCACATCCAAAAACTTGGGAATCATTTAAATGACCTTTTCCTTTTCCTACAACTACTTCGAATCCCGCATTTTCAAAAATCTTTCTTATGGGTTCAAGTTGTTCTAGATGTTGGCTATTGGTCAAAATTGAAATCGATTTATATTTATTGTATATCTCATTTGCACATTTCTTAGCAACTGAATCAAATCTAATATCATCATAAGCATTTATCATTACTACATTTTTATGAAATGTTTCCATAGAAATGGTATGTCCAATATTGAATAACAAATCAGTACCTAAAACATCAGCAGCGTGTGTATTTAGATCGCATGATCCCCAACATGGATCTCCAATTATATATACTGGAATATTGTATTTTAACATAATTTTATCCGCAGTATCTTGAATCTTTGGCAACAATGCTTCTGGACCGTTAATTGAAACTGATTTTGGATTATTTTTTTCAATTATTTTAAAAATTTGACTTTCATCTATAATCATCATTGTTAATTTTATCTAACACAGAATCTATTTCAAATATTAACTTTCTTTTAATTACTATTAATTTATATTTCATTTACTTGCTTTTTCAATTACGTATTATTTCAATAAATTTATTGTTAATTAAATTATTAATTTGATAATAAATATATCTTCTGTGATTATTTAAATTACTTCACATTGACTTTGATATCTGATGTAGAAATCGGTTCTGGATTTCCAAAAATAATGGGAATTCTAAATGTAAGCCCGGAATCATTTTACAAAAATTCAATTAAACTTAATTACGATGAGATATCTAGATTTGCAAAAAAAATTGAAAACGATGGAGCCGATCTTATTGATATCGGAGCAATGTCTACTGCACCTTATTTAAAGACTTTAATTTCTTCTGAAGAAGAAATATCTAGAATAAAAGTAGCTATTAAAGCAGTTAAAAATAACTCTAATTTACCAATATCCATAGATACTCCTAGAGCTTCAGTTGCTGAAGTAGCTATACAAATGGGTGTTGATGCAATTAACGATGTATGTGGTTTGAAATATGATCCTAAAATGTCACAAGTAATTTCAAAATCCAATCTACCTACAATAATAGGTGCATATTCTAACCTTGATTATGATATCCCAGGAACTATTATCTCTACGAAAAGGATTTTGAAAAATAGTATTAGTATTGCATTAAACGCAGGAATTAAAACTAATAAGATTATTGTAGATCCTTCTATAGGTTTTTTTCGAAATCATGGTCAAAATCCTTTTTTTACCTTATCCAATTTATCATGGTATCTACGTGATATTGATATACTTTATAATTTGCGTAAGCTTAAGATATTAAAATCACCAATTTGTATTTCTGTATCCAGAAAGTCGTTTATTGGCAAATTATTCAATCTAGAAACAGAGGATAGATTAATCCCTTCAATTGTTTCAGAGATAATTTCTATAATAAATGGAGCTTCATTAGTTAGAACACACGATGTTAAAGAAACATCTTTAGCAATAACAACTGCAAGTCTAATAAGAGATATAGCCTAATATAATGAAATCAAATCATTTTACATATTATTTAAGTAATATTTAGTACACTAATTCTGATAAATCGTCAAAATATTAAAAACGCTTATAATCCTACTTTTGAATAATATTAGAATGGCATCTTGAACATTAAAGAAGGTCTCACTTTTGATGATGTATTATTAATACCAAAACGTTCTCCGATAGTCTCTAGATCACAAACTAATTTAAAAACTAGATTATCTAAAAATATTAGTTTAAACAATCCGATTATCAGCGCTAATATGGATACGATTACCGAATCTTCTATGGCTATTGCATTAGCTCGGGAAGGTGGAATTGGTATAATCCATAGATTTATGTCAATCCAAGATCAGGTAGACGAAGTACTTAGAGTGAAGCGATCAGAGGCAGTTATGATTGAGAATCCTTACACAATAAACATAGATTCATCAGTAGAATATGCAAGGAATCTTATGAATGAGTACGGCATTTCAGGTTTACTTGTGGAAAAGGATAAAAAACTTGCGGGAATTCTAACAAAACGAGACATAGTTTTTGAAACGAATTTTAAAAAACCTATTTCTGATGTAATGAGTAAAGATGTAGTATATGCAGAAGTAGGAATTAACATTACTGATGCTAAGGAAATTCTTCACAAAAACAAGATTGAAAAATTACCTGTGATTAATTCAGACAAAAAAATCGTAGGACTCATAACTAGTAAAGATATATTAAAAATGGAACAGCATCCATATGCATCAAAAGATAAAAAAGGTCATTTATTAGTTGGTACCGCAGTAGGTGTTAAAGGCGATTACCTAGAACGAACTGAAGCTTTACTTGACGCAGGATCTGATGTTATCGTTGTTGATATAGCTCATGGCCATAGTGACAACGCTCTAAATTGTGTACGCCTAATAAAAAAAGCATTTCCGTCATGCGAATTAATAGCTGGAAATGTTGCGACTGGTCAAGGTGCAGAAGATTTAATCAAAGCTGGTGTAGATGCAGTTAAAGTTGGTGTAGGATCGGGATCAATTTGTATTACTCGAGTTATTACCGGCTCTGGTGTACCTCAGCTTACTGCAATTATAGATAGTGTGAAGAAAGCAAAAGAGTATGATATTCCTATAATTTCCGATGGCGGAGTAAGAACATCTGGAGATTTTACAAAAGCTCTCGCAGCAGGCGCTTCTTCTATAATGATTGGTAGTTTGTTAGGTGGAACCGATGAGAGTCCTGGAAAAACTTTAGTAAAAAATGGAAAAAAGTATAAAATATATCGCGGAATGGCCTCTTTTTATGCTTCTTTGGGCAGAAAATATCGTGAAGAAGGACCACATGTAGTTGATTCAGACGATCTAAACGATTATGTTCCAGAAGGAGTAGAAGCGATGGTTCCATACAAAGGAAGTGTAGTTGAAATACTACGTCAATTATCAGGTGGGTTAAGGTCAGGACTAAGTTACTGTGGGGCTAAAACTATATTAGAAATGCAACAAAATGCTGAATTTATTAAAATTACTTCTGCTGGTTATGCAGAGAGTCAACCACACGATGTTTCAGTTATGTAACTATTTTATTATTACATGAATGTATTATTTATATCACTCATCTGTTTTAAAAATTAGGATATTCAGAAGATTTTCATTATTGATTTAGATCAATTAAATTATATATTACAAAATTTCTTAAAAATATATTGTCAGTGGATGTAACTGTTCAGGTTTTAAAAGATAATATCGGAAAATCTATACTGGTTAAATTGAAAGGTGATAAAATCGTAAAGGGTATTTTGAAAAAATTTGATCAACATATGAATTTAGTTCTAAGCGATGCAACTGAACATATAAACGATCAATCTACTACATTGGGAAATCTTTTGTTAAAAGGCGATAATATAATTCTTATATCTCCAAATCAATCGTAATATCGCGTAAAACAAAGTCCAGAATCTTTTTATTATTTTTATTTTATAAACAATAGAAACTCATTCGAATTCTTTATTTCAAACATTTATCTTCGATGTATGGACTTTGATCTTCATTCTACAATAAAGTAGTCAGTACGCCCATCGAATGCCATACACCGAATTATGTATTATTTTTTAAAATTAGTAAATTAAATTGTTTGTATTGTTATTTCTTCTTTATTTGCGTCAACAATGATTGATACAGGTAGTTTTTTGTTCAAAATTCTATACAAATCTTTAGATGGCATATCCACTAACGGAATATCGGAAATTGCACATCCTGAAGCAGTAATTATATCGCTCTTATTGGTACATATTATTGCATTGGGATGAACATTATTTATTTTTAAGGCATAAATTATATATGCACCTACACTACTACCTACTGAATTTGGGAATATCAGAATATTATTTTTTAGTGACTTTCCATATAATTCATGATTTGAATCGCCAATTTTACCAGAATTCTTATCTACCATTGATAGAAAATTTATTGATTTTTTTGCAAGTAGATATTTTCCCTCTGTATACCCCTCTACTATTCTTCTACAACCAATAACATTCATTTAGTATGTTCCTCTGTTATAGATTTAATATCCTTTAATGCTACATCAATTTTATTCGAATGTTTCATATAATATGCACATTTTATACTATTGGTTATAATCGAGTCATAATTTTCTCTTGTAATTAAAGGAGTTAAGCAAGTGCATGCATCACAAATTATTTCACATCCGGAATTTTCTAGCTTTTCTACTAACTGTTCATTATTTTGTTTTACAATTCTAGGACAAAAAATCATACATTTTTTAGTGAATTTTCTACCTTTCATCAGATCTAACATTTTATGTAATTCAAATTTTCCTAATTGTGGACTTCCTAGAACAATTAAATCACCTGATTCAGAAGTTCCAAGCTCATCTTTCATATTTTGATATTCTTCATCATCAAATTCTATCAGTTCTTGTCCTTCTTTTGCTTCTTTAAACATTCCACAAGTACCAGATGTACCTATTCCAGATGATATTGATTTTGATTTTGCAATATCTAATTCAGATTGTTGTAGATTTAAACCCATACAGCTTTCTTTTCCTACTTTTCCAGCGAAGTACCCTAGTAATCCATAATCTAATTCTGTTTCCAATTTCATTTTTGAAACAATGACTGTTTTTGGATCTCTAACTTTGTCTAGTAGTAATTCTGCATATGGTGTTTTCCCGGTTATGGCACTAGCTAAAGCACTTAATGCACTTTCCTTATTTGTTTTTAGACCTAGTATGGAATTAGCATACACTGCAGCATTGCTTTCGGCGAAACTAACAACACTATTCTTTTTGGGCAGGTCAAAAATTTCGTATGGAATGCAAGTAAATGATTGTGTGACTCCAATATTTGCATATGAATTTACTATTGCAAATTGATTTTCTTTGAATTCTTCAGAAATCATATTTCTTTTCTTTGAATCAAATCCCATTGGATTAAGTGTTGTTGGTATGGTTACTCTTGTATTACTGTCTAATTTTTTCAAGAATTGAACACCTGAATTTCCAATTGTGTTATAGTTTACTCCAGAAATATGAGCCCATTGTACAGGTATTAATTTACTAGCTTCGTTTGCGTTACCAATAGCAAGTAATATCTTGTATGCCATTGAAATACCATTTCCAAATTCACCGTCTAAAGCTTTTTCTTCTTCCTTTGTCAAATACATAAGAATAATACTTTTATTTCAATATGCATTTTAAAGTTATTTGTATTCAATACTATCTTTCTCTTTGTTTCTAATAACCAATATTATCAATTTATATCTTCTATGTATCATCTCAATAGAACTATATCACTTAGGGATATTTTATCTAGTCAAATATGTTTTACTCGTATGATATAGTATTTTGTTATTTATTAATAATACTCATTAATTAGTATAAGTATTATATGTTATGAAATTCGAAGATTGGTTTCCACATTATCAATTAATTAGAAAAAAATTTGGTTATAGTACTGAAAAAGATCAAGACGCTGCTAAACTTTTATCAAAACTAATATTCAAACCACTAAATCTTAAATTATTAAAAAAGAAAATTCATAATAAACGTGTGTTAGTTATAGGGGCAGGACCTGATCTGGAAACTAATCTTGATTTTATAAAAGAACATTCTAAATTATTAAAAATTGCTGCAGATGGTTCAGTTCAATTTTTACTTGAAAATAATCTCTATCCTGACGTTGTTGTGACGGACCTTGATGGAAATATAAATTATTTAAAATTGGCTAGCAAACGAGGATCAATCATGGTGATTCATGCACATTCTGACAATGTTGAGTTACTAAAAAAACATGTACCTAAATTTAGTAATATCATAGGCACAACACAAGTCATGCCAGTAGAGAATGTATACAATTTCGGTGGTTTTACAGATGGTGATCGATGTGTTTTTTTAGCTGACGAATTTGGTGCAAAAGATATAATTTTAGTAGGAATGTGTTTTGGAAATATCATAGGTTCATACTCCAAATATAAATTAAATAATCCTTTATTAAAAAAAGAAAAAATGAAAATAGGTAAACAATTATTGTACATGTTATCAAAACAATCTAAATCTAATCTCTTTGATACTGCTGAAAAACCTCTTCCCGGGTTTACTCCTTTTAAATAAAAGTGATTTCATAAAAAATTTATCAGTTTATATCTTTTTTATTTTATCTAAACAACTTTATATCAATTCGTTGTGATTATTTTATAATCAATGTTACCTTACTCTGAAACTGATGTAAAAAATGCAGCAGAATTACGTGAATGGATCTTAAAGCAGATTTCCGAAAAACAAGAAGAACTAGAACGATTCAAGAATATCCTCCTGATAATTGATAATTTATTAAAACAAGAAAGTTTTAAACCTGCAACTTATGTGAAAAATTTACAACAAACTAGATCGAATAACACAAAATCATCAAAATTAGATTCTAACGAAATAAATCAATCTTCAGATGAGATCAATTCTACGTCTAATTATAATAAAAATAATTCCAATTCATCTAAATTAAATGATAATATACAAAATGGGTCTAAGAATATTTATCCTGAATTCAAAGAATTAAAAAGATTCAAAGATAATCTTTTACTCGCCAAGGTTAAAATTTTATCTGAATTTCTAGAAATATATCCAAATAAAGAACTTGGGCTTAAAACAAATACTCCTCCTTTTAAGTCATTCTTTATCAAAAGGATCTTAGAGGGAATGATTTCACAAGACAAAGACCTGTCAAATCAAAATAAACTTATTGAAAATAAATTTATGCGATACGTAATAGATGAATCTAATGGACAAATAAATAAGATTACAATTTATAATTATCGAAATAAAAACCGATTAAATGATATTTTTAACACTTGTAGTTGGGTATTTGCTAGAATGATAGAAAAAACTAGTTTTAGTACACAAAAAAATGCAAAATGATTAATGATGGATAAAATCATAATATTAGACTTTGGTTCACAATATAGTCATCTGATATGTAGGAGAATTAGAGAATCAAATATATTTTGTGAAATATATCCGTATAACCTTTCATATGATAAAATATTGTCACTCTCTCCTAAAGGTATTATATTCTCTGGTGGTCCTGCAAGTGTATATGGACAAAACTCTCCTAAACCTGATCCTAAAATATTTGATCTAAACATCCCAATTTTAGGAATATGTTATGGCCATCAGATTATTGTGAATAATTTTAATGGTAAGGTAAAGCGATCAAATAAAAGAGAATATGGTAAAGCAAAATTAAAAATTGATGATAATTCTAACCTATTTAAAGATATTGAAAATTATATTACTTGCTGGATGAGTCACGGTGATGTTGCGGAGAAAATTCCAGATGGTTTTAAAATATTAGGTCATACAGATAGTTCATTTTCTGCTGCTATTGGTAATCCTATTAAGAAATTATATGGTATACAATTTCATCCAGAGGTAATACATACCGAATATGGTTCAGATATATTAAAAAATTTTTCTCATTATATTAGCAAAGCAAAACAACAATGGAACATGAAAAATTTTATTGATTCTACAATTAATAACATAAAAAAACAAGTAGGAAAAGATAATGTTTTATGTGCTGTAAGTGGTGGCATAGATTCTACCACTACTGCAGTCTTATTAAATAATGCAATTCACAAAAATCTTCAATGTGTTTTCGTCAATCATGGACTATTACGTCATAATGAATCTAAATTAGTTCTTGATCTTTTACAACAATTAGGATTAAATGTAAAATATATTGATACTTCAAATATATTTTTGTCTAAACTAAAGGGTATTGTTGATCCAGAAGAAAAAAGGAAGATAATCGGAAGGGAATTTGCAAATGTTTTTGTTGACTTGGTAAATAAAGATCATTCATTTCAATGGTTAGCTCAGGGAACTCTCTATCCTGACGTGATAGAAAGTGGAGTTTCGGCAGGTCCTGCTTCAATAATTAAAACACATCATAATGTAGGCGGCTTACCCAAATTATTGAATCTTAAGGTATTAGAACCACTTAGGTCATTATATAAAGATGAAGTAAAACAAGTCGCCAAATTACTTAATGTACCTGAATCTTTATTGAAACGACATCCTTTTCCAGGACCGGGATTAGCTGTACGTATAATTGGTGAAGTGACCAAAGAAAAAATAGGAATTTGCAGAGATTCTAGCAAAATTGTAGAAGATGAATTAATTAATTCTAGTCTTTATGATTCAGTATGGCAGGCTTATGCAGCAGTTGGAGATGATCGTGCAGTTGGAGTAGTAGGTGACGAAAGATTATATGGTCATATAGTTATAATTAGAATAGTTAATTCCATAGATGCAATGACTGCAGATTGGACAAAATTACCATATAATATAATTGAACGAATTAGTAATCGAATAACTAATGAAGTTAATAATGTTTCATGGGTCACATATGCAGTTTCTAGCAAACCTCCATCGACAATCGAACCACAATAAGAATAATAATTTTTATAGTTAGAAGGAAAAATATTCAATAGAATATTGTTAAAAAAGTAGATTATTGTTAATTTAAAATATCATATGAAGATAAAATTCGAAAGAAATAGAATATTTACCTTTGTTGTAATGTATTCTCTTTATCTGTACTTTTTGGGAAAGTTTACGTAATACATCTAAGGCACTAATAATATCTCCATAAGAGAAAAGAAGTCACGTATCTGTAT
>JBNAIF010000212.1:0-3760 GCA_050043595.1 Nitrososphaeraceae archaeon
ATTAAATACAATTATTTAATTATGTAATTTTTTTAAGAGTAGTAATATCGAAACATTAAAACAATTGTATCACATTATTTAAGTTTAAGTATGTAATAATATCTTTATGTTTTTACAAGATGATCAAAATCAATTTCAGAGTAAAGATATTAATTTAAAAATATATTATATTAGTATAATATGTTCCAATATTGATTACCTATATTAATGGTAAAAATAAAATGAAATATTTGTATATAACAATATTAATAATTACATTTAGTTTTATTTATTTTAATAATGATATCTTTGTTTTTGGTCAGGACGAATTCTTTAATGAAAATCCTTCAAAAATAATACGTACAGATCTCAATCTTAAGGCAGAAATTGTCACATCGGGATTAGATTTTCCAACCAGTATAACATTTTTAGCACCATCAATTGAAGAAAAGACTTCAGAAGAAATAATAATAACAAAAATAAATACGAACGATTCAATAATAAATATCTACAATCCCAATGATATTACAAATTATGAAATGACTCCAGAAGAAAAAGAACTACAGAATAACAATAAAACAGTAAAAATAATACCAGAAATAGAATTCGATAAATCACGAATGGATAGAATAATAACAACTGTTGATGTAAATTCAGACTATTCTTATAATGAAACTGATTTTTATATTCATAAAGATAGAGGAAATAATGAAATTGAAATTCCAGTTTTAAAGGATGAAAAATTTGTAGAAGTTTGTGTTTTTTATTATGAAGGTCAACATGAGATGATTTGTAAACAATTAAATATAGAAAATAAAAATATATTGCGATCTAAATTTAATTTAGAAAGTAATATTAACAACAATTATTTGTCAAATTAAAATGTTTTTGGAATAAAATTTAGGTTTGGCAGTATAAATATTTGTTAACAAAATTACGAAATAAGAAGTGGTGAATCCTTAAATTTCTTTCCAAAATCCCTTGAACTCAGGTATTGTGGTCCTGTTAACTTAAGATAAAATCACCTCTTTTTATAAAAGAAATTATATTTTTTATTCTATCATTATGAAAAATTACAAATGATGTAATCCAATTGTATACATGTACTAGATCACAATTATTATAGACACAAGGATAATAATCATCAAAACTTTCAGTACTGTCTTTAAAATACTGTATTATTCTTTCAATCAAATAGTTGAAATATAAGGTTAATTTTTTTAAAATATTAATTTATTGCATGATGCTGATTTTCATTATTTATTATTAAAAATAAATTTTGATTTAAATATCATTCAATTAAAATAATTGTTTCTGTCAACTTTACACACAAAATTACCTGATTGGTATAGTTATGCAACAAAGCATTTTAGAGTTATAATTTGCAAATAGTAAATTAATTAGATGAAATTAAGTATTTTCATGTAAATATATAGAATTTGATAATATTTAGAAATCAATGTGTACAAAATAGGTGAACCCAAGAAAACTACGGGCCCGTCGGGAGTAATACCGATAGCGGTGAGAAAAGTAGAGTCCATTTTTATTATCTAATATATAACATTTAACCAAATTCAAATTTAAAGTTAAAACAAAATTTTAATATTAAATATTTTCACTATCAATTAATGAACAGAATAGAAAGCAAAAGATTAGTCTTGTTTTTCTCATTTTCAATTACAATAATAACAACAATAGGACTCATTACAACTTCAATATCACCATTACAAATAGCATATTCAGAAGATAAATTATATGATAATAATTTTGGGAAATTTTTTGGAGCACCAGGATTAAGCATTCAGCAAGCAAATTCTGCTGTAATATCTGAAATTAATTCTACTACATATTCACTGCAATTGAATAATGTATCTGACAAAACAATTTCCCTTGCAGAAATACCAGATAGAATTATACAAGCTGAGTACTTTTGACTTTATAGGTAATTGGTCAACATTGATAGGTGCGTATTCAACGTATGATGAAGACCCTCCAAATGCTGCATTAATTTTTGATGAACAAAGAGTACAAGAAATATTTGTGATAGAACTTTACAATCCAAATTATGATAAAGATAAAAAGACATTAAAGTATGATTTTACAATTCTAGATAATTCTACACGTAATGATTTACCTTTAGATATTGGACATTCTGCGTTAATAATTGATGGTCAGAAACCAATGGGAGTTCTAAGTTAGATGTTATATTATCCCAAGATTCCTAAATCTGGTTAAGATGAGAAATATTATATCTAGAATTTAATTAACTTTCTATTGTATTATTATTTTAAAATTTTCGTACAGATTTAGGTGAATTATATAATTAAAGAATTTTAAGGGTTATTAGAAAGTATAATAATTTTCCAATTATATATTTTTGACTCAAGTATGGAATCCGAGAAATCCTATGGTTCTTCGTGAGTAATACCGATAGCGGTGAGAAAAGTAGAGTCCAGATATTGTTTTAGTAAAATGGAGTTTATATAATAGAATTTCAATTTCCATTATATGAAAAATAATAATTTGACTTTAATTTTACTTTCTGCATTTTCAATTCTTGTTGCTGCAAATTCATTACATTCAGTTTATGCACAAGAAAATATGGCAAACTCGGGGCAACCAAAATTCTTTGCTATACAACATTCACAATCTGGTTCTATTACTGAAATCAATACAACTGCATATTCTTTGGAATTAAATGATGTTTCTGACAAAACTATTTTGTTTTCAGATAGACCTGATAGAATTATTACTTCTGCAAGTACATCTGATTTTATAGGAAATTGGACAACAGGAGAAGATAGTTTTACTGTTGATGCACCTAATGCTGTTTTAGTAGTGGATAAACAAGATGGGGTACAGAATGTTGCAATAGTAGAATTGTTTAATCCTGTTTATGATTCTGAGAAAAAGATATTAAAATATGAAGTAACTCCAAATAATGCGACGTCGATTGAATTGCCAAGTGAGTATGGAGAAGCTACTATTATAATAGATCATATATCATGCGACCCAAGAAAGAAACCATGTTTATTCTGAATTACCAAATAAGTTTGGAGAAGATACTATTATAATAGATAATACATGCGACCCAAGGAACCATGTTTATTCAATAATTGAATTATTCAATCTTATTTATGATGTAGATAAAAAGACATTAAAATATGCTATTAATTTTCTCAAGCATACTTCTATTAATATTCCTAATGATTTTGAAGAATCAACATTATTGATAGATTCGGGAGCTTTACTTCAATTAGTAGCTCATGGAATACAAGATAAATAACTATAAGAAAAAAACAAAAAGTAATTTTATGATATTTGATATTCAAACTAATATCAAAGTATTAAATTTCATTTAGTTTTGTACTGATGTTGGAGAATATTCAGCTGTTCCAGATTATTAAATTAGGTAAATTAGTTGTTTTTATTTGGAATTTGTAATAATTCTCCCATTTCATCATGCATTTGAAGAAAATTTAATCCTTTTTCTGTGGTTCTAAATGTTACTGTCCCATCTAAATATTCTATTAGATTGTTTTCAATCAAAACCGAAAGATATTCCTTTAATTGTGCATAACTTAGAAAAGCTTTATACATAATTTTTGTTTTGGTTGCTCCTCCATTCGCAGCTTGCAGTATATTACCAACAATTTCTGTTCTACTTCTGTATTTCACATTTTTTTATATAAGATTAACCTATTTTAATATTCTGTTGATATAAGACAAAAGAAGTTATTATAGAATGTTCTATATATTAATCACAATTAGAGTAAAATAA
>JBNAIF010000213.1:0-3390 GCA_050043595.1 Nitrososphaeraceae archaeon
ACATGGATTTTATTGCTTATTTTAACAATAGAAGCCACCTTTTATTTCACATACAAGATCCAAAGTATTGCTACTGACTTTACTTGAATCTTGTTGATTATCAACCATTTCCTTAATTTGAGATATTTCGTTAATCATTGATGATATTCTGTCTGACGGTTCTTGAATTTGATTCAAAATTTTTATTGCTTGTTGATAAAATTGTTGTGAATCCTGATATTCTAATTTGTTTATTATTTTTTCCTCATACATAGCATCTAAATATTCTATTTGAGCAGAATTTAATAAATCAGCAGTAACGTTTAATAGAAAAGCTTCGCTTGTTCGTGTTTGTTCTGGAATTATTTCATTGATTGTTTCTATTAATAAATTTTCAATATAATTTTTTACAAGTTTTGAATCTTGATATGAAGAACTGCTTATGACATTAGTATAATTTTCCAATAGAATTTCTAATTCTTGCAAATAAGTACTATTAACATTATTTAATTTGTTCGTTATAAATGAAATAATTTCTTCTTTAGGATGTGTAGAGTGAAGAATAGCAAGAGTAGTGTCATTATTTTTCTTATTTTCTATTGACGCATCTAGATGTCCAATCATTTGGGATATATATGCATTATATTCATAATCACTAATTTGATCGGGAGAGCCAAAAACCAACTTTGAGTCACTAAAATTAAAAAAAATTGAAAAAATAAGTATGTTAAATGATATAAATAGTAGACAACTAACAATATAAGATGATTTCAATGTAGATCTAAGAATAAGTTATAAGATTAAAACTGCTTTTATTTTTGAATATGTTAAGAGTGCATACATTAATTAATTCACTGATTTTATCTTCTTTACAATAACAGACTTGGTTATGTGTTATCATATGAATAATACTAATACAAAAATGTTATTTAAATATTATTAGGCAAACCTAATAAAATTACATAATGAAACCTTATTTTTAATCTCAAATTCATTTAGTTGATTCCCTCCATGATCATAAAATAGATCAATCAAAATTTTACTATTAATTTTCTTTATCATTATCAAATTTGAAATGATAAGTTAATTTGTATTCATGTTTATGTCCTTGTAATACAAGATTAACATTATATTGATCAACTAATGGATAATAGATTTCACGGAATTAGGCTTCATCATAAGATTCTGAATCGTACACATGTCTGAAAGATTACTAATAGTCAATCAATAGATGGATCAAAAGATGTTTTTCTAGATTATTCATCACCAATTCATTATGTTTTGATTTTTTTTATCATACGAAACTTATCTTTCGAAATATAATGAAAAATTTAATAACAAATATAATGAAAAACCTTGAAGATTAGGATAAGCTAAGAATTTGAAATTAGGATAAGCTAAGGATGGTAGATGATAAGAACATTCTTGATTGTACAAATAATAAGACGGTTTAAATAGATTAAAGTTTTATCGTAAAGAAAATGAATAGTAATAAAAACAGTAAATATGTTTTACCAATGATATCTATTGGAGCATTGGTATTAGTAGGTTTACTATCTGCACCACAAATTAATTTAGTTTTAGCAAAAGAAAAAGATGACGGTGATTCTATTTTGTATATTTCAACTATTCGAGAGTTACTTAATCAATCTATGATCGAGTTTAATGTAGAAAATTATACCGGTGCATCAGAATTAGTCGACATAGCTTATATTGATAATTATGAATTTATTGAAGATCCGTTAGAAGAATTAGATAAAGAATTAATGGAAGAAACAGAAATAATGATAAGAGAAGATTATGCGGATGCAATAGAAGATAAAGAATCTGAAAAAGCTTCGATATTATTAGATCAGATTCTAATTAATCTAGACAAAGCTGAAGCGAAATTTCTGGAAGAACCTTAGTTTATACATACAAAATTTTTTTATTATCTAATGCTACAAATTAGAATAATGTAAAACAAAATACTTTGGAAATACTATCTTAATTCTCCTTTAGAGCAATATTATTTTGTTTTTATTGTATTGAAATTCAAATTTTTACTAATGATGAAATCGGTAGAATTTCCACATAAATTTGATCCAATTTAGATAAAAATCCAGACAGTCATTTAGTTTAAGATATGCTGTAGAATAACAAACCCATTACAATAGAGAATAAAATTTCATAATTGACAGATAATATTATTTTTAATCCAAATTTTGGTCATTATTATTGCATATAATAGATAGACAGTAGGTTATTTTTTTAACCTACTGTCTAATCTGTATGACATATGGTGCAAATGGTAGCTTAACCATAAATCACAGATTCCATGACTGATTGGATTGGGGTTTGACTTGCCTATTTGATGTTGGTCAGATTCAAATCCGATTTACAATTGCAATACCTCCATTATCATATTGAAATTGTGGTCAGGATTAGAACCATTTAATGTTAGGTTAGCCTAATATTTATTAGTTTTGGTTAAAGTAACTATTAGGCATACCTAATAATATTTAAATAGCATTTGTACTAACATAACATAATATTTCATGTAATTTAATTTGCAAGGAAAAAGAACGAACCTACTAAATTAATTTATAGATTATTAAAATAATGTTCTAGATATAGAAAAAACTAGATTATAATATATATTGACAATTAAATGTAAAATCGGACAACAATAGAATAGGAATATCTATAAGATAATCATGAATTTGATAAATAATGAAAGTATTCTTAATATTATTCGAAAAATAAAGAATAGAAAATTTATAAAAATTATCTGTCATTTTTGATATATAGATTTTCAATTAAACATTATTTATATTAGAAAATGTAAAGTAAATAATATTAAATTAGATATGAATGAAAAATTATAAAATTTAATGAATATATAGAAATTAGATAAAATATAGATAAGTATAATATATTCCTTTTATTAATAACAAAAATTACGGATTTAGAAAATATTCAGGATATTTTATAGAATCATATTCTAAATTATAACTAAATAAATTAATTTATTTGAATATTAACATTATCAAGTATATTTTCAATTTACACTTGTATATCATTCAATTAATTAAGAATAATCTATTTAATAACAAAATAAAAGATTAAAATTAAAAATTACGGAATTCAAATTTAATTATTCTTCATCTTCTAATTCTACACAATCTTTTTCATCAATCTCATCATCTAAATCATTGTCTATTTCATCATCACATATTTCAATTGGAAAAGCATCATCAACTTCATCCATTGAACTAGATTTTTCTTCGTCCATTATTTTCTCGCTGTCTTCCATCTCTTCATCTTCTTCTTCTCTTATTTTCTCGCTGTCTTCCATCTCTTCATCTTCTTCTTCTCTTATTTTCTCGCTGTCTTCCATCTCTTCATCTTCTTCTTCTCTTATTTTCTCGC
>JBNAIF010000214.1:0-4698 GCA_050043595.1 Nitrososphaeraceae archaeon
TAATCCGAAATTCTCACCAAAAACATTGCCAATACAAGTAGTAATAAGTAGTATTAAAATGCTCATTATATAGAATTTCAATAACTTTAGTAATCATAAATTGAATATAAAGCTATTTAAATAAAATATAATTACCAATAAGATAATATTCTTTAATCCCCAACTGATCCAAATAATCGATTGGAAATATTTTAGCATTTGATGTTAGGACTTGCTGTTGATGAATATAGTTGAGTCACTTTTTTGTTATTAGTTATTTCCATCTTATTTTGATTCATTTTATTTTCATGATAACTTGAATTCATATAACAAAAACAAAAAATATTAAATTAATATATAGTTTGATATCAACAATAATAGCAACTGTAATTATTATTGAACATGTTCCAATTTTAGAAGTCTCAGACCAATATTCGAATCTTGTATTGCATGCATAACATCTTTCGGCTAAGACAAGTATATGATGATCCAGTATTAATGGAATTTCATTACTTTACCATATGTCATTTGATAATAATTGTATGTACACTCTTTAATGCTGATCAAAATAACACAAAGTTGATAGAAATAGATGTATACATATATGATGAGTATAATAAATTTCTAGAAGAAAAAACCATTTTGGCAGTATAGTATGAGAGTTTGCACAATACATTGAAGATCAAGTTCCCAATTATATACAAAAGAGAATAAGAAAGTACAAGATAGTTGAAGATTCATGTAGTAAAGTGATTTTAACGTATAATCCAAATGGTCATATGCATACTTGCATGTCACAAGTCCAAATAGTTCAACATCGAGATATGGCTAATAAATATTCGAGTCAGGAAACACATAGATTAAGATATAATCAGACAGTAGATTATTAAATCCCTATTTTTTTGATATATAGATATGGATAAAAAAGATGCAGAAAAGGCATACAAAGATCTTAAATTAAAACATCATGAACTACAAGACAGTTACAAAAAATATTTTCCAAAAGTTATTTCCAAATTGTTGGAAGATTTATTATTATATAGCAAAGATTACAACGAAAACGACCATTTGTATTCTATACAAGTTTTAGCACATGCAGGAACTGATCCTGAAAAAGCTAGGAGATATTTTTTAGAAAAAACAGGACAGGTGCCTGAATCATACGAAAAAGGAACTCACTACTTGGTAAATATGAAAATAACTTTTGAATTATTAGCTGATATGCAAAATTATGAAGAAGTAAAAGAAATTAATGGTGATTATGTAGGTCCTGCAAGCTCGGTTAGTGAAATTCACAGACACAGAGGAGAAGACGAGGAAAGTAGAATAGTTGATGTATAGAAATAATCTGTGCATATTGGAAGACATGTATCAATGTAAATAATTAATTTCAATTATTTTTTTGCTATCTTTGTTTCTATTATTACTTGTTATAAAAATTTTATAATTATAATTTCTGTTCCTAAAGATGATAGGTGTTATCTTTTTCTCATTTTTTATCTAAAAATAAATATTTTATACGAGATGATGATTTTGAAAAAATTAATCAAGTTTTATAATCAAACGAAGATATTGTTTTAGGAACAGTTTCTATAATACTTTTATCATGTTTATTTGTTTAGAAATATGGATGATTAGAAGTAGATATAGTAGATGGCTGTAAAAATGCATTTAAATTTGTAATTGATTTTAAAATTGGAATAGATGACGATCCATCCAGCAACGTATACTCGTGTAAAAGAAAATAATGAAATTAAATTAGATCAAGACAAAATCAAAGTAAAATTTGATTTGGAAGGAATAGAAGGAGTAGTAGAGATATTTCTTGCTAAAGGTAAAACATTTATTTTTAATAAGACATAACAAGATACTAATGATTGGATAACACCTTATGATGACAATAATCCTACTGACGATGACTTCAGAAATTCCGAAGGATTTAGATGATGGTAATTACTTATCTATAAAGGTTTAGGAAAATATTGAAAGATTCTAGATGTTTTGTGACTGACGATATTAACAACCAGTTTATGTTTCTATTTTATTTATGCTACAAAAAAAGAATAGCATTAGAAAAGAACTTCTATCGAGTATTTTATTTGCAAATATTTTATTTTAGTATCAACAATAATCTTCCAGTCTAAGAACATAGTGTAACTACAAAATTGAGTCAAAAATAATTTATATCCAAGAAATTGTTTTAACCTACTTTTTCAGCATCTAAATAAGATGAGAATCAATAGAAATAAAATATTACAAATTATTTTAATAATGCTTTCACTATGTCAGTTTTTGTTATTATACCTACTAAATTTTCGTTATTATCAACAACAGGAAGTCCACTAATTCTATTTTTTAACATCAATTTTGTAGATTCAGAGGAATCTGAATTACTGTTGACTGTTATGGGATTAATGCTCATTATATTTTGAACTAACAAAATAGGCGTAATATGAGTAGTATTAGAGTCTTTAATTTTTTCTAATGTTTTTTTTCTAATAAGCATGCCTAACGGAAGAAAATCTTTTGCAGTTACAAGTCCTATTGGTTTTTTGTCTTTTACTACTATAACTTTCTTGATATTATATTTGTCCATTAGTAAAGTTACTGCAAAAATAGATTCTTCAGGATGAACAGAATGAACCTTGCTTGACATCAGTTCACGAACTTTGAAGCGATTAGTATAGTAATTCCTAAAAACTTTGGTTAAATCAGTCTTTGTTATTATATCCGTAATTGTATTCTGAGCATTAGTTAATAATAATGAACTTATATTATTTTTTAACATAGTTTTCGCACATTCATTCAATGATGTGTTTTTAACTACCGTTATCAATTTTTTTAGTGATATTTCTTTTATTAGAATTTTACTTAGACGTCTTCTATTGACTACAGAAGTATAGATAAAGTTAGAAATATCTTTTTCAGTAATTATACCAATAACTTTCTTATTTTTAGTTACTACTACTCGACTAATATTATAGCGAAGAGTTAAATTTTTAGCATCTAAAAGACTTTTCTTATGATCGATAGAAATTATTGGTCTTCCTATATCAGCAGCATTCAATAAATCGAATTTTCTATTTTTATTCAATTAATATGATATTTAATACAACATAATATTTAATAGGTTTGTTAAAATTAGAATACAATTACAAATTGCTTCGTAGTTTTTCTTCTATAATATAACAAAAAATAATTCGAGAAAATTAAATACCAAGTTTAGAGGGAATTTCTAATTAATCATCAAGAAAATATAATCTAGAAAGTTGCAAAAGAAAGGATTGAGAGTAAATTGATTATGTGAGTAGTAACTAGTTCTGCAATTTTATGTGATTTAAATAAATATGAAAATAAATGATATTGCAAAAAAATATAACAGTTAACTCCAAAAAAATATCGTAAACAAGTTTTTGTTTTATTTACCATTTTAAGATCTCACAACAACAAGCTTGTCTAAAATAGAGAAAATTTATTACTAATACGATACATAAACATAGTCGACTAAATGAATACCTCATTTAGAAAAACTAATTACAATATATAATAGAGACTATAGATGTTGTTACATGTACTACAGTAGATATTAATCTAAACTTAAGTAATATTCATCTTATTTTTGATCCAATAATATTATCTACTTTATTGTTTTATCGATTGGAATTTGCAAATAATGTGATTTTCATAAACAATTAGATTTTATGTTTTGAGTAGAGTTTTTAACTGAAGTATATCGAATATTCTTTTTTTCCGTATTTAAAAATTTGTTTAATAGTGACACAACAATAATTTTTAATGAGATTTACTGGTTAATGAACCAACATTACAGGACATGTGGCAATCTCAGCGATATTTCTAGCAATACTCCCAATTGTCATAATTTTTGACATTCCTTTTCTTTTTGCAGTTCCAATAACCACTAAATCAATTTTTTGTTGATTAATATATCTAGTAATCTCTTTTTTTGGATTTCCTTTAATTAGTTTTGTCTCACATAATATATCTTCTTTTTCACATTTTTGTTTCTTATTTTCAAGCTTTTTTAATGCATCCAACCTCATGTCATGAAATATTTCTTTTATGTAGACAGAGGGTGTTATTGCTTCTCCTGTTTTTGAGGAATACAGTGGTTTTGAAAAAAATGTACCCATCACAGGAATAGGTATCTCTTCGATTACATGTAAAATTATTATTTTCGAATCTTTGCTAAGTTTTGCAATTTTTATTGCATTATCCAATGCGTTCTCTGCAACATCTTGAAAATCATGAGGAACTAAAATATTTTTAAATGACATTTAATTTATTAGATATCTATAATATTTAAATTTCATTAATATTATAATATTTGATGTTAAATATGATTTGTGTTATTTTAGACTAAAATTGGTAGATTAAAATCTGTAATTACATGATTTTATTTGCATTTATGCACGAAAACTTGAATCAAAATTTATTCCTAAAATGATATACAATAGAGTTTTATGGAGATAATTTGAAAATAATGATGAAAATAAATGTTCATGATCGCGATATTATCTAAAAAATAAAAGGTTAGTGTAAATCATTTTTTGATAATGTTGTGTGCTAGTAGTAACCATCAAGTAGCGCATAAGGGTTCCTATGAGAAATGGGATTATTGATTGTTTATATCAAACTTCATTTTTTTAGATATCATTCATATTTTTGAAATAATAGCAACATCTGTTTCTTGAATGCGAA
>JBNAIF010000215.1:0-3041 GCA_050043595.1 Nitrososphaeraceae archaeon
TAAATAATTTAAATCAAAGAATTAACATGTTTTATCAAAATATCTCGTAACCCTTTTTTTTACTAACATAACACTCTTCCCAGAATTCTGGATGAATTTCTGCTAAGCATTTATAGTTTATTTGTGATGCAGTCATCAAACATATCTTAAATTCTTTAGATGTTTCTTCTACTATTTTTGATATTTTATGTAATCTATCATGAAGTTCAAAACCATGTTGTCTAACTATCATAATTATCAAGTTTATGTTTCACTTCTTCTCTCTTTCCTTCGGGAACTTCATAATATACTATTATTTCTAAATTGTCATTGTTTATTACATGAGATTGACTTCCGTGAGTTCTACCATTATATTCTTTTATGATATCAGTAAGATATTCATATTTTAATTTCACAAAATCTGGAGAACCTTGCAACACTTCTAGAGAATTATCCATTCTAGGTTTTTGGTATCTTTTATAGTATTGCTGTGATTTTTGACCGGTTTTATTTTCGGATCTATTTGGACAAATATGTCTCTCTTGTGCAAACACTTCCCAATATTCATTTGCAGAGGAATTCCAATAGATCTGAATACCACAATTATAAGAACATGGCTTTGGTTCAATGTTTGAGGTCATATTTTCTTATTTTTACTATCGTAGAAGTTTAGTAATTTTATAATTACATCTTCAAAGGTTTCTCCGATAGAACCATGTTTGGCAAGTCGAGAATGAACTTCTTCACTAATCTTAATAGTTTTAACCATCTTTATGATATTATTATCCATACTATACTTTATAGTATTCGGTATATAAAGTATACTATAGATATAATATATAATATTTCTATTTGGTATACTATAAATAACATATTATACTATGTATACTTATGACAAAACAATATTTATAAAATAAAACCATCAAAATTTTTGAAAAAGATCGAATTAGTTCATACAATAAAAAAGAGGAGGTACTAGTCTAATGTCTCAGCCTGGGAAGCAAAGGACAACTAAACCAGATACCTCCAATTTTATAAAAGAATGGGAATATAGTAAAAATCTTGCTAGAGTAGATAATAAAAAATGATATAGAAAGAAAAATATGAGGAAATATTCGGACAAATAGATAATGAAAATCAGAGAATAACAAACGCTTTTGCAAGTTACGTCTATGAATAAATAAAAATGATCTCACTTCTTTTAAAAAGATTACAGAATTAGAATCTGGTTTGAAAAACAATGAGTTATCATCATGTCAGAAACTAAAATACTTCTATAACGGATAGACCAGAGATATTTAAAGATCCATCTGAAAAATGGGAATAAAAGTTAACCTACACATATGCATCAAGAACAAGAATATTCCAAGTTAGAAGAGTTAGATGGTATTGATCTTTGCAGATAGACAAAATACTTCCGTACACATATTTTGAAACAGTTCAAGAAATTTAAAATAAAAAAGATTGGAATTCCAACAAGAGAATGGATAAACATATCTATCCTTGAATCGATAGATCTTTTAGTAAAAGACAAGAACAAGTAATGATATGTGATTACGGATATCTTTATCATGAAATACAGAATTGATATGTTAACTGCAGATACACATGAATCTATGATACAAGATAGATTTTACCGAATAGAATAGTTTATTATTTCTAAACATTAGGTGATAGACAATGAATAATAATAATGACGATTATTTCAAACAACTAAATTATAACAAAATATTGTTGCCATTAGAGGTATTTGTACTACTAGTCAATAAAACTACAGAAAGTAGGATAGATACAACAATAAACATGCATGGGAATCTTATTACATGACAACTTGTATCTAAAACAGAATACTATAAAGAATTGAAGATCTACACTATCTGGATTGAAACAGAAAGATGATGCAAACTTGTATCATGAACTACATCTTATTTTCGAGAAGATGATAAATGTACAAGACATGAAAGAATAACTATTTCTTGATTATATTTGTATCAGAAATCCTGTCTTTATCTTAGGAAATGAATCTGACAATTCATATCCAGATAATGGATTATATTATTGGATAACAAAAATAGAATAAGTAGATGGTTTTACTTTGGGCGAATTAGAAGTAATGACAGATAATAATCAATTATTAAAATGAAACAGTAATGGTTGTAAATTGAATTGATGATGACGATGGTAAATATATCTATCTACAACCATTACTGATGTTGCAAGAAAATCATATATCTTCAATTTAACTAGTTAAATTGTATCTAATAAGTTATAACATGTAAACTTTAATTTCTATTTTTATAAAATATAATATTATCTTTGTGTGTATCAAGATTAACCATAGTGATATATCCAAAGAGAAATGAGAATATCTCAAACTTTTGATATGTTAAAAAGACATAGTGATAAAAATTATGATTGTGTATCTTGTGATGAAATAATACAAGATCTAATAAAATTTTATGATGCGAATTAGAAAAATGAACGTGTATTGATTTAATCTATTTTTACAATTACAAATAATCTCAAATATATTATAACTCTAATTTTTATGGATATTGTTGAGTTTGTTAAACTAAAATTCTAAAGCAAATATAATAAAATAACTAAAATATTTAATATAAAATCTCGTAATTATGCAAGAATATAAATTCAAAATAATGATGAAGGATGATACAAGTATAGAAATGGAAGCACTACATAACAATAATTTTAATGACATATGGGTAAAGACATTCAAGTATTTGGAATCACGTCCTCAAACATCTTCTCAAAAAAATAAAACTTGTTTCATTTTTCTATATTTTATCTATTCTAATAAATAGAAAATACTAAAGATCTTTTTTTTTATCAACAAAACTGTAAATCATATTGAATGTTTGTAGTAAAAATCAAAGAACTTAACTACATAGGCATCAAACAATAGATGATTGTGGACCTTTAGTCGGTATTGGTTATTTCCAGATCTAGCATATGTAAACACGATCATTGAAAGAATGTATGTTATTTTCGTATTATCATGTAATAAGTATTATGAAATCGACATTTTTAGTATCCTACTTTAG
>JBNAIF010000216.1:0-21495 GCA_050043595.1 Nitrososphaeraceae archaeon
TTCAAAAATATTATTTTTTCTGTTTTTTAGTCAAAAATTTTTTTAATCTTAAATAATGATAATATTTGATTTTATATTATATAATATATTTTAAGATAAATACATTAAAAATATCTTTATATTATTTGAATTTTTAAAATCTTAATTCTATGTATATATTTTTTATTTTAATATATTTTTACGTTTGTTATTTATCTTAAATACTTTTATCTAAACGTTAGGTAATTTTTTGATTCACACGCTATTTCAATTTTTTTGATCTTAATTAAACATTATATGTATGATAAAGAAATCTATAACAATTATGATTTAGTTATTCTTTTATTGCTAATTTTATTTTATTTAGATATGTCATTAAATTTAATAAAAATATTTTGTGATAATGGTTATTTTATTGACTCTAGTTTTCATCTTTGAAATGATATTTTACAAAATATCCTCAAATTCTTAAATTTTCCTTGGAACTTTTGATTTTATTAAATTTTATTGAATTGCATTGTATTGTATTTTATTGTTAAATATGTATATCATAGTTAAAATTATTATATCATGACTGGAGTTATTACTTTTAACATATTATGGTAGGGAATACTATAGGTCAATCTTTTACAGTTACTAGTTTCGGAGAAAGTCATGGAAAGTGCGTAGGTTCTGTAGTAGATGGCTGTCCGGCAGGATTAGATCTTGATGAGAATGATATTCAACATGAATTAGATTTAAGAAAACCAGGTCAATCAATAATTACTACACAGAGAAAAGAATCTGATACCGTTGAGATTCTATCTGGAACTTTCAATGGATTTACCACTGGTGCACCAATTTGTACTTTGATTTGGAATAAAGATTCTGATTCTAGTTCTTATGAAAAAATCAAAAATATTCCTAGACCAGGACATTGCGACTATCCTGCATTAGTCAAATATGGGGGGTATTCTGATTATCGCGGTAGCGGTAGGTTTTCAGGTAGATTAACTGCAAGTTTTGTTATGGCAGGAGCTATAGGAAAAAAATTATTAAAAAAAATTATTGGAGTAGAGATTATTGCTTATACATTAAAAATAGGACATATTAAATCTAATACTATTTCATTCCAAGAAGCTAGAGAACAAAGATATAGCAACGACGTTCGTTGTCCAGATCTTGATTCAGCTAAAAAAATGAAAGATCTTATTATGGATACTAGAAAGAAAGGGGATTCGTTGGGGGGAGTTGTAGAATGTATATGCATGGGAATACCTCCCGGCTTAGGAGAACCAATATTCAACTCCCTAGAATCAGATCTTAGTCATGCCTTATTTAGTATACCCGCAGTGAAAGCAGTAGAGTTTGGTTCAGGTTTTGCTGGATCTGAAACATCTGGTTCCACAAACAATGATCTGTACATTAAAAACAATGATAAAATCATTACAACAACAAATAATTCCGGTGGAATATTGGGAGGTTTGTCAAATGGAATGCCTATAGTTATTAGAGTTGGATTTAAACCAGCTGCATCTATTGCAAAGAATCAAAAAACACTAGATTTATCATCCAACGAACTTGTTGATCTTAAAGTTCCTGGTCGACATGATCCCTGTGTAGTTCCAAGAGCAGTTCCGGTTGTAGAAAGCATGGTATCTATAGTTTTAGTAGATCATGGAATACGGTCTGGAAAGATTCCATCCGTTTTGAGGGAGTCATTATGAATAACCCTGAAAATTTAGAAAATGATCTAGATAACCTGCGTATCGAAATGCGTAATATCACAGGTGAAATCATCAAGTTAATTAACAAGAGAATGCTTACTTCAAAAAAAATTGGCGAGATAAAAAATGTTTTACAAATTGAAGTTGAAGATGAAAAAGTTGAAAATGAGATAAAAGATTATGTTACTACATTAACCAATGATATTAATATGGATACTGAAATAGCAGGAAAAATATTAAATGTTCTTCTTATTGAGTCAGTAAAACTTCAAATAAATAAAACTAAACCTAAGCAAACTCATATGGGTGTATTTCTCAAGGCTAAAGATCTGGAATCTCAAGGTAAAAAAATTATACATTTAGAAGTTGGAGAACCAGATTTTGAAGCACCGATTCAAGTGCAAAGTGAACTTTCTTCAATATATAACCGTAAAAAATATCATTATACTCAAATAGTTGGAATACCCGAATTAAGAGATCTTATATCAAAAAAAATAAATCGTAATGATCTAACCAAGGAAAATGTACTTATTACACCAGGAGGCAGATTTGGTATTTTTAGTGCTATTACTTCTCTTCTATCTCAAGGAGATGAATTGATAAATATTGAACCGTCTTGGCCTGCATATAGAGATTGTGGTAATTTTATAGGAGTTAAAACTAGAACACTAAAAACTACTATTGAAGAAAATTGGAATCCTGATCTGGTAAAACTAGAACAATTAATAAATCAAAATACTAAGATGATTGTTTTAAATTATCCTAATAATCCTACTGGAAAAATACTTGATTATGACACATTAAATAATATTGTTCTTTTGGCAAGGAAACATAATTTATTTATTCTAAGTGATGAAGTATATTCTGCTTTTTCATTCAAGAAATTTACTAGCATATTAAATTTTAACTACAAAAAAAGTATTATGGTATCTTCATTTTCAAAAACTTATGGTATGACTGGATTTAGGGTAGGTTATGTTGTTGCTTCAAAAGATATAATAAAAAAAGTGAAAAAAGTTCAAACAACTGCAATAACCTCTGTAGCAGAGCCTATGCAATATTGTGCATTATCTGCGTTAGATGCAGATCCTATAAAAAATGTCAATCTAATAAAATCTAGATTAGATGTTGTTTGCGAAAGATTAAAAAAATTGAATTTATCTTTTTTTGTGCCAGATGGTGCTATGTATGTTTATCCCAAAATCAATTCTGATATTTCAGATTTAGATCTTGTAGATCGTCTTTTAGAACAAGGGGTGGCAATTTCACCTGGTAGTGGTTTTGGAAGCTCCTATTCACAATTTATTAGAATTTCTGTATGTCGACCTATATCTGAAATACAAAAAGGATTAGATGTTTTGGAAAAAAATATTTAACACTAAAGAATGTCATCTAAAATTTCAATTATTGGTGCAGGAGGTAGGATGGGTGATTGGTTTGTACGATATTTATTAAATAATAACTATAAAAATCTAAATCTATATGACACAAATACAAAATCTATATTTCAATATCCATATGTAACCATCAACAATAATTTAAAAGATTGTGTGTCAGACTCTGACATGGTGATTCTGTGTGTTCCTTTGATACATCTTCCTAAACTTGTTATACAGTGTAAAAAATTTATGAAATCTTCGTCTATCATTATCGAAATCTCTTCATTAAAATCTCCAGTTATTAGATCTTTAATGACTTTACCTAGACATATACAACCAATTTCTATTCATCCTATGTTTGGCTCTGGAGCTGATCTTAAATCTAAATTAAAAATTTTATTAATTCCTATTAGAAATAAAACTAAAGAAAAAAGGTTTACAAAAAAAATATTTCCAAATTCTAGAATTTTATTAGTAGGCGATTATAAAGAACATGATCAATTAATGTCTATTATATTAGGATTAACGCATTATGTAAATATTGTATTTGGAGATTTTTTAAGTGAAAAAAAATGTAATATTTTAAATTCATACAGTGGTACTACTTTTAGGATCCAAAAATTATTGATAAATAGTATTTTTGCAGATGATCCAGAATTGATTAGCACTTTAATTATGGATAATGTATATGTCAAAAGAGAAATTAAAAAATTTAATAAATATTTTGACAAGTATAATAAAATTATATTTAGAAACGAAAAAGATTCACTAAAAACAGAATTAATTCGAACAAAATCCTCTATGAAGAAATACCGTGATTTTGATAATTCTTACCGGCAATTATACGAATTTGTAAATAATATAAAGGATACATCATGATCTTTATATTGATTTTATAAATTATATTTCTTTTAATTTTTTTATCATGATATGTGTTATTGTATTTAATTTTTAATTATTACTTTATAATTTTTCATCAGATAATGAAGTTACAAGATATTGTATGAATTTAATTCCGTTTAGTAATTTCTTATTTTTAAAATAAATTATCTATTGATAAAGTCCATTATATGAAATTTAAATGCATCAACTCATTTATTTTTTTATAATATATACTAAAAAGTCATACATGACACCAAAAGAAGTTTAATTTGAACACCAAAAAACCTATTATACTTGGCACCAAAAGATATCGCAAAAATTAACTAAAAGATGATGATTGATATTTTGATTTTTCGTAATATAATATGCTTCTATCTGTTTATTTTAATTCACAATGATCAGAAAATTTATTTTATCATCTCTCTAACATAGTAATGGGATGTTTTTCAATAAAATTATCATAGTTATCTCTATTGTAATTTTATCCTCTTTTACCTCTATTATTTCTGTATATGGTCATGGTTTAAGTTCGGATACTTCTATACCTGTTGCTGTTAATGACAAACAACTAGTTGTAGAAACTATTTTAAGACCTGCTTTAATTGAAAATATTGATTCGATAGATCCGCATTTTATTCTTAGGTTTTACGACGAATCAACAAACACTACATTATCAAATCTAAATTATGATTTATCTGTAAAATTTGATGAAAAAACATTATTTGATGGTTGTTTTGAGTCTTCAAATGGGTTAATACGTTTTGATCTTTTTCCAGTATCTAACATATCAACAAGTAAATTAATGACAAATGACAAAAATGATTTGGATCTTTCTAAATGTATAGTATATCAAGATGAAAAACCTTTACAATTGGAAAGTCAAATTATGACTCAAGGTGGTCTTTATCATATTGAAATACTTCTCAAACAAAATTCTCAAGGATTATCGCTTGATAAAGATTTAAAATTTGATCTGTTCGTAAGTATTGCCACTATTTTCAAGTATGTAGATTCAGAAAATCCTTCAGAACCATTATTGATTAAAAGTTACTATGATAAAGTCAACAATATTAATTTTGATAGACAAAATAATTCTTTATCATTTGATATGCCATTTAATTGGGATTTTGACTATCTTCAACAAATGTCTTTTCTTCATGAAGAAGTTATAATCCCAAAATCATTGGAATTTTCCAAAACTAATGGATATGGTGCATCAATCAACAATATCGCTCTTAGCTCAAGATCTGTAATTGTAGATGATTTTTCAGATACTGATAATAGGGTTGTTCATGTATTAGTAAATAAAGATGAATTAGATAAATTATGGCGTCAACTATCTGCTAATAATCTTATTCAAAATCAAAATCTTCATTTGGACCTATATTCCATAGCAGTGCCAAAATTTCCATTAGACCTATTATCTAGTACCGAAAAGTACTTGTTTCAAGTTTCTTGGAGCCAAGGATTAATTGAACCTGACGTTCCAATTAATTTCGTTATGAACTTACAAGATCCAAAAACAGGTGATTTACTTAGACATTCTGAATTTGATTTTATAATTATGGATGGAGATACCGTTATTCATAACGCAAAGTTGTCATCTGCATTTGGTGGATTTGCACATGAATATTCATTTCCAAATTCAATTTCTAATGATGTGAGTCTAGTAATAGATAATATTAATAATGATGATGAAAAGATTATTTTAGATCTATTTATTAAAAAATAATAAAGCTTATTTAATAGACACCAAAACTGCCTTTTCAATCAAATATCTTAACACATTCGATTCATTATCATCATCATTATAAGGAAATTTGTTTTCCTTATTTTGTAAACATATTTTTTTACATGTTATTAGTTTTTTAATACGATTAGTGAAAATATCTTCCTTAGACTTTCCATACTTTTGTTCAATTATTTTTTTCATTTTGAGAATATCTTTTTTGTTACTTGATACTAGTATAATTGAATTGAATCCATTTATTTTAGGTTTTGTCATCAAAAGAGCTTTTTTGATTTGATTTATTCCTGCCATCCTTAACAAAAATTCTATCTCGATCTTTTTTGCATACATTATATTTCTTTTTTTTAATTCAAACACTAACTTTAATATCTCGATAATATGTTGGTGATTATAAACACATTCTGAATTTATTACCTGAATAAACCCATTTTTAATTTTCTTGTCTTGAAATTCCTTAGAAAAAATATTCTCTTTCATATGTGCAGTATGAATATAAATATTAAATTTGCGTATTTTTAAAATCTCATTTTTCATAGCCTTCGTGTTTTGATTATCGTTAGTTTAACCTCCATGCACAATTGTAACAATTGTAACTGTATCACCAGACTTTGCTACTGTGTTATTTCCCTCTAACATCTCAATATCCACTCCATTTAGAGCAATCATCAAATTATTCTCATCGATAAAACCATTATCTTTCTTACTATTATTCAATAGTGTCAAGATATTTTTTATTGTTACATTTGGTTTGTCAATCTGCATTATATTTTTTCCCAGCGAGTTTCTTACTCCTCCTAAAAGTCGTAAGGTAATCACCTAGGGTTTATCATCCCTCATCTTCTTCTGCTTCTTCTTCCGCTTCTTGATTTTGAGTTCGTTCATTGATTTCTTTTTCTTTCCGTATTGTTGATGTTATGTATCCTGCAATTCTGTTTCTTAATACTTTAGAACGAATCGTAGCCAAGTCTTTCATAGTTGTTTTATTTTCCTCAAAATCTCCCGTAAATTTGTCTGGATATTTTTCTAACAGTTCTCCAGAAAGTCGTTTTATACGATCCATATTACGGATTAATAATAAAATATGGTCTTTTATCTTTATCGATTATCTTTATTGATTGTTGTTTATGTTGTCCTGTTTATTCTTTTTTTATTCTTGTTTTTTAAGAGCTATTATACTATTGAAAATTAGTGAAGCTTGTAGAATATATCCTCCAATAATTAATAAAATCGCATTAAATGGTCTTTCAAATGTAGTCATTAAATGAATATGTGGTGGAGCTAATGTATTTCCTATTATTACAATAATAGCTACTGCAATACAAAAATACAAGGTTTTTTTATAACTTTTTAACAATATCGCTATTAACATTGCAATAAATATGATCTCAAGTGTAATTGATATGGAAATTAACCTTGGATCTCCATATGGTAGAGCAATAAATCCTATGATAATTATTATGATTAAAGTTATGACTACATTTTTTGCAAAAATTTTCATACCATATCCTTATTTTTTATAAATTTAAAATTTTCATTATTTCTTTTGACACAAGACATAAAAAATTTTCAAATTAAATCTTTTAATTAGTGTTACATACATACATACACGTTATTATTGCAATATGTCTACAAATTTTATAGCAGTAAAAGAACTATCTAACAATATTATATTTTGATTAAAATAAATAATAATACTAATTATTATTATTATTATGCACGCCACCAATCAAATCCGATAAATTCTACATGCCTGTCTTTTATTCTGGGAACCGCTATGATGAATTGTTTTTTTACAGTTGTTGCGAGTCTACCTGCCAATACAATGTTTGTGGCAGTAAGTGCTTGGTCTTTCTTTAAAATTTGAACCAAAAATGGTGCATGATCTATTCCTGGACCATGTTCATAGACTGCAAAATCACATCCAAATTTAATCCCTGGAGATACAACATATCCTTTATCCCTCAAGTCATTGAATACTATGTACTTTAACTCAAATTCTTCGTATTGTTTAGTACAAATTTCTTTGATGGTTTTTAATGATATTTCCTTACCATTTTTATGTATTCTAAGTTCTTTCTTTTTTTTAAGATAATAGCTTTCTATTAAATCTAGTATTAATGGAGCTTCAAATTGAATTCCTTTTGGTTTAGGTATTCCTAATGGTTTACCATAATACCCTTTACTAAAAAGTACTTTTGAATCCTCAACATCCCATATTACTACTCTATTTTCAATTAATTCGCCATCTATTATTCTATCCATTGTTATAGACTAAGTGCTAAAATTGTAAACGAATCTGATGCTTCCTGACATTTGTCTGCCATTCCTTCTATTCCTTCAATAACATCTTTTAATAAAATTAATTCACTAGTATTATTTGATCCATTCTTTACAGCTTTTATGATTGTATTTCTATATCTGGAATCAATATCTCTTTCTAATTCTTGTACTTCTTGAGATAATTCTATTATATTTTGTGGATTAATAGTTAATGCACGAGCCATTTCATTTAATTTAAAAATTGCATCCACTACTTTCTCTACCAATACTTGTATGTCAGTATCTAATTCATGATTTTTTAATACTATTATTTCTATATTTGATAATCTAAATGCAATTCCGCTAATATATCCTGCTATGTCGTCTATGGTGTATGCGGTTCTTAAAACATCTTCTCTGTATACCATTAGACTTCCAACTTCAGCAACTTCTCTTGTTATTTTTCTTCTAATATCTTCGACTTCTTCTTCAATGTCAGTTATTTTTTTAAGAATTAAAGTAATATCTGTTGTACTTTTCTGGTTAATTATTACAGAAGTTAAATTTGATAATTCTCGTGAAGCATTTAATATCTTATTTATCTCGTCATGTAAAACTGCTAATATTTTTCGCTTGACTTGTACTTCCATCTCTCCACTATACATTTAATAAACAGATTCTTTGTCAGGCTAATAATCCTTTTGACATTTATATACAAATATTTGATGATGGAAATTAAAACATAATACTTAAGTCATTGTCAATGAATTCTTTATTTCAATCATATCTCTTAATACTGCGCTAGCAGTTTCTATTCCTCCTGCTCCCCTTCCTACGATTGTCTGGTCACCTGAATGCTCTAATGAAAAAGTTACTGCATTTAACGTACCGTTAACACATAAAGGATCATTCTTTGATATTTTTGTAGGCTCTACCACTAATTTTTTATTTTCACATTTTGCAATCAATTTTATAATCATGTCTTCTTTTTCTGCATTTACGATATCTTCTTTTTTGATTTCACTTATTCCCTTCCTTGAAACATTATCTATCGTAACTTTTAATCCCATTAGCCAGTTCGCCATAATTACTAGTTTTGCACCAGCATCAAATCCATCTATGTCTAAAGAAGGATTTGCTTCCACGTAACCTTTCTTTTTTGCGTCTGTCAATGCTTCATCAAATGATAATCCTTCTTGCATTTTACTTAATATGTAGTTGGTTGTGCCATTTAAAATTCCTCTAAAAGATACTATTCTGTCTCCTTTTAAACATCTTTTTGCAAATTCTAAAACAGGAGTACCTCCTCCAACTGTTCCACTAAATCTAAATGCAACTCCGTTATAATTTGCTAATTCTACTAGAGATGGAAAGGCAACAGATAATGGTCCTTTGTTGGCCGTAATTATATTTTTTCCATATTTCATACCTGTTGTAATATGAGTCAGACCAGGTTCTCCATTTTCAAGATTAGTAGGGGTTAATTCTAATAATATTTCTGCATCAGTTGATTCTATTATTTGAATCGGATCTAATGAGTTATTTTCTTTGGAATAATTTGCGACAGTACCAGTTGACTTTTTAACATCTAAAAGTCTTTGTAAATTAAGACCAGATGGATCTAACGCAGATCCTCCTTTATCAACGCAAGCTACAATTCTTGGTTTGATTCCGTACAAACCATACAAATCAATTGATTTAGAAATTAATAATTTTGTTAAATTTTGACCAATAACTCCATAACCTATTAAAATAATCCTCATTACTTTGAGTAATCATAATACCTTATATTTAATACACTTGTTTTATTTATACCAGAATATTTTTTGAACAATGGAAAAATGTCAATAAAAAAAACGAAGTTTTATCTTTTTGTTGATATAAAGATATTTCGAACGGAGTACATTGATTGATTATTGATTGATATTATTATTCTTCTAATCATTATTGGAACTGGAGCTGGTTTTCTTGGTTCTTTAATTGGACTAGGCGGAGGAATTATTATGACGCCTATTCTAACATTGATGGGTTTTTCTCCTACGGTTGTAGCTAGTTCAAGTTTATTAGCTGTAACAGCAACAAGTTTATCGTCTACTATAACATATTCCATCAAAAAGTCTATCAATTATTCATTGGGGCTAAAACTAGCATTATTTGCTATTCCTGGTTCTATATTAGGAGGTTTTCTATCAAGTTATGTTACTTTAGCTGATTTTAAATTATATTTTGCAATTTTATTATTAATAGTAGGAATATACATTTTTTATAAAGAAAAAATAAATACCAAGGATAAATCAATAGAGATTCCCAAATATCTGAATTTTATATTATTTTCACTAGGCACATTTTCTGCAGGTATTATCTCTAGTTTTTTTGGAGTAGGCGGGGGAATTATCTTTATTCCAATAATGATCTTTTTGTTCAAGCTTAAAATAATAGATGCAAGTCCAACAGCCCAATTCACATTATTAATTAGCTCTTCAATAGGTCTTGCTACACATATTGTGCTTGGACATCCTGAATATTTTTATGGTTTTTCCTTAGCGATTGGATCTTTTCTGGGAGCACAAATAGGATCAAGATATCTACATAAATTCAAAGAATCACTTTTATCTAAAATATTCTCAATATCTCTTATAGGGATATCTTTACAATTTTTTTATGATCTTTTTGTAAAACCCTTCTCTGAATAAGAGAAAAATATGTATAGAGAGACAAATAATTTTTAGAATTTCTTTTTTTTCTTATTATTGTTCTTTTTGTTGATTTTTCCATTTTGAGTATACTGAGCCAACCATATTATCACGTTCCGAATTTCGAAGAATTTCTTCTTTTTTATGTATTAACTTTTTTTTGGAAATTGTGTGCGAATTTTTCTTGATATGGTCTTCTATCTCATCAAATTCTACTTCTATATCGCATATACCGCAATGTAGTTTTTCCATAATTCCTATCTAATACTTCATTTTATCTCTAGATAGTATAAATCCTTCAATAAATCTATGTAACGTTGGGAAAAGTTAAAATCTATCATCTGATTTGACTTTATAGATAGGTATAAAGTACTATATGAAATATCCAAAAGTCGTTTTATCTGCAGATCGTACTTTGATGTCTCCGTACCGAGGTATTTCACTTGCATCCTTTTTTGGATGTGCACCCGCCATAGATTATCACCGTGATAAAAATTCAATTTGGCGGTACATTTTAGGTAAACAAGTCACACCCAAAATATTATTTGATTTTATTTGTAATCCAATTGATCATAATAATGGAATTGCAAATTATGCACCATATGGATTACGCAAAGTGGAAGCATCTTTGTTACGAGACGGATATAAAAAAGAAGATGTGGTTGTAGCACATCCAGACCATATTGAGAAATTTATTGGACCTGAAACCGAAGTAGTTGGAACATACGAAATGGATCCACTTGGAATGGGACCAGTTACAATGACATTTACTTATGGCAGAAAAACAACATCATACGATGAGTTCTATAACCGAGAACTTCATATGAAGATCAATAATGCCAAGAAAAAGAATAACAGTAAAGCTAAGGTTGTTGTAGGTGCTTCTGGAACCTGGCAATATAATTATGATCCAGCTAAAATTGAAGAATATGGTTTGTACGGTATAATAGAAGGCGATCTTGGTGGAATCGGTCCTGAGTTAGACGGTGCTGGAGGAAGATTCTTTGACGCTTTAATTAATGGTGATTTAGAAACAGCTAATCCTTTCAAAAAAAATGAATTTAAAGTAGAAATAAAAGAATTCAATAGAGAGAGGAAGTATCATGGTAGATTTATCCATTATTCTGATGAACCTTCTATCGACGAAATTCCAGATATCATTAATCCTAGTATGCATGGTATGATAGAAGTTATGCGAGGCTGTGGCCGCGGATGTAAGTTTTGTGATGTTACGTTAAGACCATTAAGATATTATCCGGTAGAAAAAGTTCAAAAAGAAATTGCAATTAATATGAAATATGGCGGTCTAAAAAATGCCTGGATTCATAGTGACGATATATTCGTTTACGGTTTAAATCCAAGAACAACCAAAAATATGCAGCCTAACCGAGAAGCTATTGAAGAATTATTCAAAGGTATAATGGACACTGGTGTAGAACATACAAATCCAACTCATGGAACATTAGCAGGTGCAATATCAGATGAACGTTTAATTCCTAATGTTTCAAAAATTATAAAATCTGGCCCTGATAATTTTATAGGAGTTCAATGTGGTTTTGAGACCGGTAGTATCCGCTTAATTGGAAAATATGCTGATAGAAAACTTGCACCATTCAAACCCACTGAATGGCACTGGGTTGTAAAGGAAGGTGTCAAAACACTTAATGAACATTACTGGGTTCCTGCATTTACTCTAATTATGGGACTAGATAATGACGAAAACATGGACGATAGCTGGGAAACAATTCGTTTAATACATGAACTTGAAACTGAGCAACCTGATTCTAAATTTACAGTAACGCCATTAACATTTGTTCCAATTGGTTTGTTGGAAAAATCCGACTTTTTTGATATTGGTAATACTATGGATCCTGGAAAATTAGGAGTTATGTACAAGACATGGCAGCATAATTTCAAACATGGAATACAAAAATTCATGTCTAAAGTTGGACGTGACAATCAAGTTAAAAATATCTTCTTTTCAAGACTAGCAAAAGCATTAGGAGGAGTTCCACTAACTTCTATGGAGAAATATGCAAGAAAGCAAGGACCAGAACATGAAAGAGCTATTGAAAAAATAAAAGCTTCTTACTGGTAATAATTTTTTTTATTTTTTATTTTTTATTTTATAAAAATTTGTTAGATGATGATGATATTATTGTTATTCTTATTATTTTTTGATAATATCTTTTGATGTTCTTGTAGTTTTATTTTATATTATTTTACTTTTTAGCACCTATGTTCCTATTCTTTAATCTCATCTGACCATTACGACATTTTCTACATCTATTAGAAGATATTGGATTACGTGCTCCACATTTAAAGCAAATTTTAAAGAACAATCTTCTTTTCTGTGCGATTTGTTTTTTAGTAGCATCTGTTATAGGCATTTACTAACTAACTAAAAATTAATTGAATATTTGTATTTTTCCCTTCAATCTCTTAAACTAGCATATTACATACAATACTATCAGCTCATCTGTATTTGCTGAAAATCTATGTGGGACATTTTTTGGAATGTATATTACTTTTCCTTCGTAAACATCATATTTTTTTTCATTTATGGTTATTGTTCCATCCCCTTTTATGACAAAATATATCTCATCTGCAGGATGAGGTTCTTGTGTATCTTGTTGTCCTTTTAGTAATTTGATTACTCCTACATCCATTGATTTTTTGCTTAAAAAATTAAAAAAATATTCTCCTTCCTCATTGTTTATATTGGAAAGAATATTTTTTAAATCATAAAGTTTTTCATCATTGTTTTGCATCTCATTATATTATTAATATGGCAAAATTTAAAAATATTTTAGTTTAATAGCGTGTCAGAAATAATACTTTCTTATTATTTTATTATTAAAATTTATATTATCATAATTTAAAAAATAGTACTTTTTTTTGTTAATATGTTTCTATATTATTTTTCAATTAATTACAAAAATATAAAAATCGTCTATATTAATCATTTATGGTGATATTTACATTAATAATAAATTTATAGTATGTTTGACTGGAATGCCTGGTGCTGGCAAGTCTACTGTAGCACAAGCATTGATAAAAAATGATGATTTTATTTTAATAAATATGGGTGATTGTGTAAGAGAAGAAGTATCAAGACGAAATCTTGAATTAACAGACAAGAACTTGGGTAGTCTTATGCTCGAATTACGAGAAAAGATGGGTCAGGGAGCCATAGCAAATTTGATAGTTGATAAAATAAAAAAAGACTATACTTTTAATTTTAAATTTGTTATAGATGGAGTAAGAAGCATCCATGAAATTGAAGTTCTTAAAAACTTGGGGACAGTAAAAATTCTTGCTATCCATGCTTCATTACCTACTCGTTTTGATCATTTAAAATTAAGGTCAAGATCTGATGCTCCATCATCAATGACAGATTGTGTAAGCAGGGATAAACGAGAATTATCGGTAGGTGTAAGTGAAGCAATAGCATTTGCTGATGAGATGATCTCAAATAACGATATTACTATTGATGAGTTATGTACTATATCAAAGTCTATTGTCCAAAAGTGGTTAAATAAAGACACAAAAAAATATTAAGAAAATGAAACTCAATTTTTATTTAAATTCCATTTTGATTGTTGTATCTGCTAACGTTAGACCATCTGAATCATCTACTTTAATTCAAAATAGCATAAATTCAATTTTCTCTAATTTGACCTTTGAAAAGAAAATTAAAAGTCAGATATATGGAAAATCTACTACAATAAAAAGTTTAGATTATCTATATGATCAGATCCGATCAAGATCTACCATATCTGTTTTAAGAAGACTTTTGCTTAGAAATTTAGAACATAATACTACATGGTTTTATATAAATAAACAAGTGGCCACAAAAGGTATAGTAGTCTTAGTAGAAGATAAACAAGAATCTCCACTGGGACCAATATTAGTATCTATTCAAAGTAATGAGATAACACAAATAATTGATTGGCTTGCACCAGAAGATCTTCCAAAAACAAGTAATAAATAATTATAATATAGATTTTAATTTTTAATTTAGTAATTTAATTTTCAATGATCCTTTAAAATTTTTAAATCTATACGTATATTTTTTAATGGGTTCACTCATTCTATTTTTATTTATTTTGTGGGCTCGTAGCGCAGA
This sequence comes from Nitrososphaeraceae archaeon, assembly GCA_050043595.1. GTDB lineage: Archaea > Thermoproteota > Nitrososphaeria > Nitrososphaerales > Nitrososphaeraceae > TH1177. The sequence continues at coordinate 14,778 of JBNAIF010000216.1, forward strand.
CTTTTTAGGCGTAGTATGGACAGCGCAGGCGCCTCCTAAGCGTCAGGTCGTGGGTTCAAATCCCTCCGGGCCCGATACCGATCTGTATCTTTATTAGGGCAATATATAAATAAAAGCGTGGTAAGGCAGTTAGCAAAGACATCTCCATATGATTCATTTATGTTTGGGCTAAAGGCTGAAGAAACCAGGAGGCAATGGCCCAAACGTCTTGATGTTTTTTTAAAATTTTTGGAGTTGGATGGTAAAACAATCGAAGAGAGGGCAAACCAACTTTTTTCTCATATAAAAGAAGAAGGAAATGAATGGTTACAAAATCAATTACTAGAATTTATTGAAAGTTAGAAGGAAAGAGTTACACAAGGAGAGATCTCAAATTCTACTGTCATTAATTACATAAAACCTGTAAAAACATTTTGTTATATGAATAATATTCTTGTCAATTGGAAACTAATAGAAAAAGGAATTCCAAGAGGAAATCAAGCAGCAAAGGATAAACCTCCAACTGTTGAAGAAATCAAGAAATTGCTGAGAGCATCCGATCCACGTGTTAACCTATTATCTTAGTTTCTCTTTCTAGTGGTATGAGTTGGAGCATGGGAAGAAATGCAATGGAAACATGTAACTCCAATCTATAAAGATGAAAATAATAAACTATTGCTAGCAGCAAAACTGCTAATATACCCAGGAGATAAAGAAGAATATTATACTTTTATCACGGCAGAAGCATATTATGCATTAAAGGAATGGATGGAATTTAGAGAAAGTCATGGCGAAAAAATTGATGGAGAATCTTATCTTATGCGAGATCTTTGGCAAATAATTGATCTACCCAAAAGACATGGACGTTCTGTAGGATTCGCTAGGAATCCACAAAAAATAATATCATAGGCAATAAAGAATATAATTTATAGAGCATTACGCTCTCAAAATATAATTAGCAGGCTAGATCCTGAAACAAAGGAAAGAAGACATGAATTTAAGACAATGCATGGATTCCGAAAATTCTTTAAAACTACTTGTGAACAATTAGAAATGCGTTCTATTAATATAGAAATATTGCTAGGTCATAATATTGGCGTATCTTCTAGTTATTATAAACCAAAAGAACAAGAAGTTTTAAATGATTTCTTGAAAGCAAATGGATTTATAATAAATGAAGAAAACAGATTAAAATCTAAAATTACAGAGATGAAAGACAAAGAAAAAGTTCAAGATTATATAATAAATAAGAAAATGATGGAAAAAGATAGACAAATTGAAGGACTACAACAATCAATCGAAAAAAATCCTTGAAACTTTAAATGGTTTAGAAAATCAAAATGATGTAAAAAGAAAACTGGCTAAAGATCTAATTAATAGTCAAACCTATGTATCTAAATAAACTAAAAATTTATCGGCCTATGCGGTTCACTTTGGGAATCTACTTTTCCTTGTTCAGATTTATTATATCTATAAGCATATGATTTAGTCCATATCCATGCTTGTCCCATGTGATTCTGAATTATACTATCTACACCTGACATATCTGATTCATATCTTGCTAAAGAAGTAATTTGGTTAAAAATAATACGTTGTATATCACTTAATAATTCTAATCTGAAATTATTTGGATCATTTTTAAAGAAATTATTATATAATAATGATTCAAGAAATCTTGTGATTATATTGTGTCTTGCAAAGTAACTTGATTGATCTTCTTTGGTTTTATCCAATGGTTCTTTCACGTAACCTAATAATTCTTTTATATCATCTTCAAATAATTCTCTAATTTCAGGATTTTTTTCTAGACATTCAAAGAACACTACTAAATTAGCCATAGATGGAAAAATATACTTGTCTAAAATCCATACCTTTCTTTTTTTCAAACTGTTATTCTTTTTTTCTAGCTCATCAGAAATTTTTTCCCCCGCATCTAAAATTTTCATTCTTTGTTTAGTCGTAGTAACTCTTTCATCCAGATAGCTTAAAAGTGTATCAGAAACAGAGTAACTATTTTTTAGTTTATGTAGTTTATTATTCGTAAACAAAGTAACAAGCAAACTATATAGTTACCAATTTATAAGTATTACTATTATGAATTTTAGAAATAGTAGCAAAGTAGAAAAAATCGGGATTTCACTCACTGAAGAAATATTACATAAAATTGAGAATGAGAGGGGAGATATTAGCAGATCAAGATTTGTTTTGCGTCTTCTAGAACTAGGTTTTCGAAAAAAGGAGAATTCAAAATGAATTCACAACTTGAAAACTGGAAACTGGACTGTTGTCTTGTAGATCATGGAATAACCTGCAAAAGAAAATGGACTAACCGTTGGATCGATCATGAAATACTGTGTTTTTGTAGTTGCCATATCTGCAAAGAGGAGGGACAAAAAAAATGAAGAGTGAATTGTATAGTTCTCCATCTTATGATTATAGTGTTCTTACAAAAAATGTTTTGCTCTAGGTTATACCGTAGACATTTTAGTCACCTTATCACAGAAAAGGGGTCAAAAGAAAGATATCATAATACTAGATAAAAAAGTAATAAACAAACTGAGAACAAAAATTATCACAGACGTTCCTTTTATTTGTAGAAACTTAAATCTTGAACTTCTTGGTAATCGGATGTTCAAGATATACATCGCAGCAAAATACGGATGGGATGGTAGATATCACAATTTTGTATCTAAAAAAAGGTATTTCTGATTGAGTATCAATAATAGCAACAACTCTAATAATTTTTATTATGAGAATATAGATGATCCAGATAAAGAAATAAAAGTAATCGAAGACGCTAAATTAATAAATGTCAATAATGACAATAATAAATCGCTACAACCTTCACAATCTAAACTCTTAGTGGATCTGATAAAAGAAAATTCATCACTTTTTAAGACTGAATTTGACATTCCTTACGCTTTAGTGGATATAGATGGACATTATGAAGTATTACAAATCGAATCTAAAAAATTTAAAAGATATTTGTTTAAAAAATATTATGATACTTTTGGAAATAAAATTCCCAGTTCAGAAAATATAAAAAATGCTATTCAAATATTGGACGCAGAAGCGATATTCAAAGGTCCTACAATATCTTTACATTTAAGAACTGCATGGATAGATAATGAAAGAAAAGATGCAATATATTATGATCTTACAGATTCTAAGAATAGACATGTAAAAATTACTCTACAAAATTGGGAAGTAGTTACTAATCAAACTGATGTATTATTTAAAAAATATAATCATTTGTTACCACAAGTTAATCCATTTCCACAATCAATTAGAGAATTAGACAGTATGGACACTAAATACAGTAAAATACCAATATTAAAAAGATTCATGTCTCTTTTCAACATAAGCGACAGTGGTAATAAGTTACTCTTAGAATGTTATATCATATCTTTATTTATTCCAGATTTACCAAAACCAGTTCTTATATTACATGGAGAACAAGGAGGAGCAAAGTCTACATCACAAGAATTGATCAAGATGTTAGTTGATCCTAGTAGTATACCCACACTAACATTTCCTAGGGATACAACTGAATTTGTTCAACAGTTAGATCATAATTATATAATATATTATGATAATGGGACGTGTTAAGTAAGCAGTAACAGCTATAGCTGAGAATGCTCTAATTATCAATATGGAAATTAAATTTGAAAGGAATAGAACACATACCTTTATTGTAATGTATTCTCTTTATCTGTACTTTTTGGGATTGAGTTTACGTAATACTTCTAAAGCATTGGAACCATTTAGAGATCATAAAAGAAGTTATGTTTCTGTCTGGAATTGGATAAAGATTTGGTTCATTTCAAATTTATAATAAACATAGAAGAATTTCTGCATTCATTAGAGATGAAACTATGATTCAAATTACCAATGAAAATTGTTGGTTGTGGGTTTGTATAGAACCAGTACATAAATCTGTGCTTGGAATTTACATATCAAAAGAAAGAAACATGTTTGTAGCAGAGCAATTCATTAGATCTCTGGTTGAAAAGTATGGAAAACATATTGTTTACACTGATGGCGGTACATGGTATACACAAGCATGTAATTTTCTAAGATTAAAACATAGCCTACATTCATCAATTGAGAAAAGTTTGATTGAAAGGGTAATACAGTATTATTTTAAAAAAAAGAACTGAAAGCTTTGATGATTACTATCCATGTATCAATAATAATTGTGATCTAGCACATGTATACAATTGGATTAGATTATTCATAACTTTTTACAACAATAAAATAAAAAATATATTTTCACTTGTAAAAGGAGGTGAATTTATCTTAAATTAACACGACCGAATAAACATATTAAATGAAAAGATTAGAATATTTATTACTCTAGCTATAGATCTTTTGTTTAATTAAAATCCATATTTATAGGTACTTGTCCATTTGTCCAATCATATCATCAAATTCATATTGCATCTTGCGAATTTTTTGCATTGCAGAATTATTAATCTCATCTGAATCATATGCATTTATTGCAGTTCTAAACCTAACTGCTTCACCTATTGTAAAATTAACAATGTTTGTACCTTTCTTTTCTATCAATTGTTTTAATTCTTTAACATTTTCTAATTCATCCTTTTCATCTTCATCATCATACAATTCGTTTATCAATTTCTCGTACCTAGTAATCTGAAAATCTAAAACATCTTTCAACAATCTAATTTCATTATTATCAAGTACTAGATCGCTTATTTCTTCATTTTTATCTATATTAAATATCTCCACGTATCTATTAGTTTAGATGAATATTAATAAATATATTGGCAGCATTAATATTTAATTTATTGGACTTAATTAGTTTGAATATCGTGTATCATAAGTTATGTATCATTATATGTTATAACTTTAAATGATTTATATGTAGATTAATCTCTTTTAACAATATCTAACACCTCCTTTATTCTTTAATTTTTAGAATATTAATATTAAGACTTAAATTTACTCTATCCCATCAGAACAAATTGTCTTTAATTGTCTTAATCTTTCTATATTTGTATTTTATGCAAGCATTTCTATCATTATTTTAAAGGTGAAATGAGCTTAAATATCCAAAGTTACTATTACTAGTATGATATATCTTGTCCAATATTTTTTCGATGTCGAAAAATTTCGAGAATGAATATGTATTTTGATGTAAAAAAAGTTTAATAATGAATCTTGAAAAAAAAATGCATGGTAAATGATATTGTTTTTTCAAGTGTAGGAGACTTTGGAAACAAAAAGAATCGAATTAAAAATATTCTTTCCATGATAAAAGAATCAAATGCAGATTTCTTTTTAGCTTTAGGTGATTTTTTTTACAAAAAGAATAAAGCAATAGAATGGATAAATTTATCTAATCAAGAAGAAACATTGAAGCATTTGTTTGAAGAAGATATTTATCCCATTATTGGAAACCATGATGACACAGAAAAAAAATCTCCTAAAAGTCTAAAAGATATAATTAATGCATTCAAAGGTGATGGAAATATTCGAGAAAATGGTTATTATTATTTTAAAAGAGAAAATATACTTTTTATTATGTTATATACTCGAAAAAAACTCCAAAGTGGAGGTCCAATGCATTCGTTCGTTAAAAAGATTCTTGACGAAAATAAGGATGATCCAGATATAAAATGGCGTATAATATGTTACCATAAGCCATCAGTCACAACAAAAGGAGATCATCATGAACCAGAAAAAATCATTCAAGAACATTATCATAATATTTTTGACAAATATAAAGTAGATGTAATTCTTGCCGGACATAACCATAACTTTAGTTTGACGCATCCAATAGATCATACTACTAGTCCCGATGGAAGTAAACCACGAGTAATAGATTCTTCTGGAGGACCAATTTATAATAATGTGAACGGAAGAATATTTATAACCATCGGTACAGGTGGAAAATCTTTAAGATCTATAGATGTTAAGAACAGACACTATCCGAATAATGATCATATAAATAAAACTATCGAGGAATTTGGTATAGTCTTATTTGAACTTAATGATAATGGGAATAGATTAGACTGCAGATTCATATACGAAAATGGTTCTGGAGATGAAAATTTGTTTTCCATAATAAAATAACATTCATATCTCAATTTATTTTTAATTTTAAATTTCATACTTAAATGAACACATATTTTTTGCTTTTATTCTATATTCTTATTTAAAATTAGGGCTCTTAACTTAACAAAAGATCTATAGCTGTAGATGTTCTACTCTAACATATGTTGCTCAAATTTGCTAGAAATAGAACATCTACAATAATAGTGATGTATTCTTTGTATTTGTATTTTCTTGGTCCCAGCCTACGTAATACTTCAAAAGCATTAGAATCATTTCACGATAATAAGAGAAGTTATGTTTCTGTATGGAATTGGATACAAAGATTTGGTTCATCCCATATTTACAAGAGAAAAAGAGTATCTGCATTTATTGTAGACGAAACAATGATTCAGATTGGAAATGAAAATTGTTGATTATGGATTTGTATAGAACCACTACATAAATCTGTGCATGGAATTCATATATCAAAAGAGAGAAACATGTTTGAAGAAAATTTCATTAGATCATTAGTTGAAAAATATGGAAAACATATTATTTACACTGATGGAGGTACATGGTATCCACAAGCATGTAAATTTCTAGATTTAAAACATTATTTGCATTCCTCTTTTGAGAAAAGTTTGATTGAAAGAGTAATGCAGTATTTTAAAGATAGAAC
>JBNAIF010000217.1:0-3363 GCA_050043595.1 Nitrososphaeraceae archaeon
CCTATTAAAACTAGGACATGTTATGAAGATGTAATATAATTATGTTAATAAATGGCTATTGGCAGTTTTTAATTGATTTCATCGCCTAACAAAGTTATAGACTACGTAGATATTATAACATTACTAAATTTAAGTTTAGTACTAATAAATATAATATAAAACTAATGTTATTACATAATTATCCCTTATACATAGCAACATAAATATTGTGAGGGATAGAAAATACATAATTTTACTAAATCTTATGTTATATTTTCTTTTTTTAATGTTTCTAGGATATGTTTCTTTATCCGATAATCATACTTTTATTAATCTTACCAAATTTAATCAATTATATAAAGCTTATAAAAGTAATTTGAAGGATATTTTATCATTTTATAGTGATTGATTTTTAGAATTATTTTTCATTATAAAACTATTACTAAATAATTAAGAAAGGTATAAGATGGACTTCACCGCAGAATAAGTCAATGATTAACAAAGGTCAAGAATAAGAATGATATAACTTCGGAACCTTCTATTTTAAGCTATAAAATTTATAAATTATAGACTTATATTTAAATTATGTCTATTATATAATAAGGTAGAAATTTTTTAATAAAATACATAGGAGGAATAAAATGAAGAAAAGAGGAGTAGTATTTATATTTGTATTTTTACTAATGTTACTATCAATGGGGTATACGGAGGTATCTGCACAAGAGTTTAATGGATGGAGAGAAAGAACAAATATGCCGACGGCAAGAGGATATGTGAAAGCTATCGAATTAAACGGCAAAATATATGTGATGGGTGGATGGGATGGAAATAAAACGATAAAAACTGTAGAGCAATATGATCCAGTAACCGATAGATGGACTACAAAAGAAAATATGACTACAGTTAGATCAGCATATGGAGCAGTTGCAGTGGATGATAAAATATATGTATTCGGAGGCAGAAAAGATAATAATGTCTTTATATCAACAGTTGAAGAATATAATACTATTACAGATACATGGACAACAAAAGCAGATATGCCAATTGCTACCAGCGATTTGATGGTAGCAGAGTTCAATGGCAAAATATATTTATTTGGAGGATATACAGAATCATCAAATCTATCAACAGTATATGAATATGATCCCCAAATGGATACATGGACTTCAAAAACCAATATGCCAACTGCAAGGTATGGAGGAGAAGCACAAGTAGTTGATGGTAAAATATATGTGATAGGAGGTAGAATAATTACTGATTTCACTTCTAGAAAGTATAAAGATTTCGGTACAGTAGAAGAATATGATCCTGTATCAGATAAGTGGTCAACAAAAACGAATATGCCGACAGCTAGATGTGCAGGTGCATCTGCAGTCTTAAATGATAATATATATTTTGTAGGAGGTTATAATGGAGACACGTTCTCAAAAGTAGAAAAGTATAATGTGGATACAGATACATGGACGTCAGAAAAAAGCTTATTAGCCTCTAAGTATTATATAGGAGCAGCTGTACTAAATGGCAGAATTTATGTACTTGGTGGATATAATCGTAATAAAGTACTTAGTACAGTAGAAGAATCATATTATTTGCCAGATGCTCCCACAAACCTTACTGCAACACCTGATAAGCAAAGAATAAAACTTTCATGGAATGCAGTTGAAGGAGCTACAAGCTATATTGTTAAAAGAACAACTAGGTCAGGTGAATCCTATACTATACTAGCTAATGATATAAGTGGAACAAACTATTTAGATACTGATGTCACTGTAGGAACAACTTATTATTATGTGGTATGTGCTAAAAATGATGATGAAGTAAGTGAATATTCCAATGAAGCATCTGCAACGCCAGAAGAGCCTACTAATAATAGAGCATTATTGGTTATTACCATGCAAAATGGTCTTGAAAAAGAATATGATATGTCTATGAATGAGATAAATGATTTTATTGAGTGGTATGATATTAGGACAGAGGGTAATGGTAAGGCTTATTATAAAATCGTTAAAGACTATAATATTGGAACATTTGAGAGTCGTAAAGATTATATTGTATACAATAAGATTAATTGTTTTGAAGTTCTAGAATATTTAGATTAAAAGGATATACATGGATTGTTTGATAAGGATTAAGTATTATTATCAGACAATCCATTTTTATGTTCATATGATTAGTAATAGTCAGTTTGATGAAAAGATATCAACTCATCTAAGTATGTTATTGTTTAGTATGTGAAGGTGCAACTTTAATACGTATATAAGGAGATGAGGATAATTACTAACAGAATAATTGAGAGGCATGGACTAAATAGACTTTTAGTTAAGTTAGAGGGATAAAGTTCGACAATATATCCTATGAATTTCAATAGGTTATGGGTGTAAAATATCTGTAGAAGTATTTTATTAACGTATTTTGATATAGAATAAATAGACGACATATAAAGTCAGCAAAATCTTGTATATTTCATGAACAGATAGAGCTTTTGGTCTATTGCTTGAATTTTGATTTACATCTAAAGGATAGAGATAATTATTTAAAGACAAAATAATATTATTTTGTAGATGTACTTAAATAAGTTGTTTGGAGGATGGGATATGTCAGGCTTTAAGAGATAGATATTCTATTATTACTTAATGGTATATCTATCTACAACTAATTATACTACAAACTCATGGAGGATAAAATGAAAAATATAAAGAGATTTTTTAAGTGGCTTATTAAATTTGATGGCTATATGATTCCGCACATACTTTTATTTGGGGCCATTATATTTAATGTTAGTAATTACATTCCCAGCAAAACTATATAAAGCTTTAGGGATAGTGGGCATTATTGCGTATTGTGGATGTTTGATAATTGTCCCCATATGTATTCTATTATTCTTAAAAATATCACAGCTAATTATTAGGTTAACAGGTATCAGTAAGATTATTAATTCTAGATAAAGAAATAACTTGGCGAAGTAGAGGTCAGGTTAGCACATTACTATTTTTTATTTAGCTTATAAAAATCAGGCTTTTTTGTGACAAGTTCCTCATTAATCAATATTTTTAAGTATTTGATGAGCATTTCAGCTTTTTTTCTATCTAAAACTCTACCTCCTTTTCTAAGGGCAATGGTTATTATATAATCCCAATCATTAGATAGTATTATATTTGTAATTTCGTCCTTAAAACCATCAATATATTCTTTAGTCTCAATTTTAATGAATTCCTTAATAAGTGATTCAATCTCATCATAATTAGCACTCATATTAAAATAACATTCAAAGTAATACTCAATAAAATTCAATATGACACCTCCCCATTTATCATTTTATTTGAAGTAAAGTATATTCCAAATCAATCCCATCAAATATATTTGGGTATTTTATAGCAGAAACAG
>JBNAIF010000218.1:0-2551 GCA_050043595.1 Nitrososphaeraceae archaeon
ATGTTTTTTCAATTTAATACACACATAACTAAATACTGGTCAATATGTTCAATATTCTCTAGGATTAGAAGATAAAGAATATGAATCTGCATTATGGGATGATGATGAGGAACTAGTAGAGAAAGACATATGGGGACTTCGATCTATTATTACCGGTCTAGTATTGAGATCTTCTAACGGTTTAGCCCATTTTCGCAAGCGCTAAGAGATTTCATATTTTATGGGATTTCTGGCGATGATCAAAAAAGAGAAAGACTTGTGGCTAAACTCTCAAATGAAGAAATTGAATGTTTCAATATGTGGATAAATAAAAGAAACGGTATCAACCCAAATCAATATCATTATTTCTATGAACAAGGTGATACTATGATTTATCCTGAACACATTGCAGATCTAAGTACATTAGATAGTATATTGGCTGACAAAGAAAAACATGAGCGATTTAAGAAAGAATCTAAAGATCCTAAAAACAATCCATTAAAACAAGGCAAACCAATATCAGGTGCAAAAGGTAACAAAGGAGCAGGCTTCTACAACACGACTTTTAAATATAGAAAATAGAAAAAAATCATAAAGAAGAGAGGGAACTAAATCTAGAGAATAAAATAACAAGAAAATACTAGTGTGAAATTTTCTAGAATATCTATATCAACAAAGATTCGATAAGTTTCAAATAATACACTTATTCGAACTTTAGAAATACAATGTTTCAATTCTATTCTTATGAAAGAAAGGATAACTGCTATTTTTCTTTCTGCTATCCTTTTTGCTGGTGCGTTAACCATTGCGTCACCAACGATGGTCGAAGCGGCATCAGCAGATGGTAAGGATAGAAAAGATAAGAAAGAATGTTATCGAGATGATCGATATTACGACAAAGATCATAGATATTATCAAGAATGTAAAGAATATTATCAAGAATGTAAAGAATATTATGAAAAAGACAAAAAACACAGAGATTATAGAAAAGGTGGACAATATTATGAAGAATGTAAATCATATTATGAATATACATATAAAGAATATGATGGAAAAGACAGAGAATACAAGAAAGATGATCGTAAAGTAAAATATGATAAAAGAGACAAGAAAGATAGAGAATACAAGAAATATGATCCTAGAGACAAAGATCCGTATCTAAAACAATATGATAGAGAATACAAAGAATACAAAGACAGAGATTATAAAAAATATGATCCAAAACCAAATGACAAAAATGATAATGTAAAGAAAGAAAAATACAATTATGATGAAGAACTTCAATTTGGTAAAGAAAAACAATTCCAAACTTATGATCCAAAACCAAATTACAAAAAATATGGAAAATATGTAGAAGAACAACCCGAACCACCAAAACCACCAATGAAGCACGTATTATGTCCAGAGTCGGGTTTCATCACAGCCGATATGGAGAATTGTCCTGTTAAATGTGATAACGGCTTATTTGTAATGCACGGAATGAAATGTCCTGAAATCCCAGAACAATTCCCAGTATGTGACAACGGAATAGTTGTTAATTCAACTGAATTCTGTCCACAAAAATGTGAAACAGGAGAATTTGAAGGATTCTATGTAATGAATCAAGAGCAATGTCCAACAACTAATGGTAATGGTAATGGAATGACACCAGTTAAGAGTGATGAAGCAGTATGTGAAACGTGTCTACTCTTAACAATGATAGGAACTGGTGCAGGTAACTTTAATGATCTTGCAACTGTATTAGCAACTGGTATGACTACTGGCATGGGACAAAACGATCCAATGCCAACAGATAACGCATGGGAAGTATGTTCTGCTGAAGATCCAGACCAAGCATATGCAATGGTAGTATCTGATGAATTTGGACAGGGAATTCCAGATCCTATTAAGGATTCTGAAGGAGTGTTCAATGAGTGTCTTTGTGAAGCAGGCATTTTGCCAATAGAGGAATGTGAAGCAGGTACAGAAGGATAAAGAAAATAGTCTAAAAATCAAATCATTATTTTCTTTTTTTTATTTTATTTTATTTTTTTACATTCTATTATAATCTTGTGCTATTAATTATTCTAATGATAATAATACTAGAACAATACATCACAAAATTTAATTTGTAAAGATATCATATTGTATCTGTTCGTTGTAAAAAACGATCACTACATAGGCTAGATTTGGAAATAACCAATACCAACACGCCTTTCACAATTTAAGGTGCATTGATGCCTATGTGATTTAGTTATTTTTTCGACATCTCAAAAGATAGAAGAAGAAATAGATAGAAAATATTACTAGTAGTTCCTTTCATTCTAAATTGTTGGTTACTTACTGTTTATAATGTCTTCTGATAATCCAGACATAGTCAACGATCCAATAATTCAAGAATTTATAGAAAAAATCCGAACACAACAACTAGAAGAATCATTAAAATTATCTAACGTTAAATCAAAAAAAATAGGAAATAAAACCTATTCTAAACGAACTTTAAGTGGTAAACAATGGCGTGAAATAGTGCGCATAAATACCGCAATGGCAAAGGAAAAAGACCAACTCAAAAAGATAGATTTATTACTAGAAT
>JBNAIF010000219.1:0-8841 GCA_050043595.1 Nitrososphaeraceae archaeon
GTTAAAACACCAGCTAAGTCACTTGTTTCTTCACAGATTTGTACTTGATTTAACTCCGTTTCACAAACTGAAAGATCTGTTACTGCAAATCCAGTGAAAATTCCCGTGTTACAAATTTCCAAGTCAGGTACGGATAGCTGACATAATTTTTCATCTGCTACTGTTATTGGTTGTAAAGATCCAAGAGATATACCTAACGGTGAATTTGCAGCACATTCTTCAAATATATCACACTGATTCTTGTTCATGACAAGTACTCCTTCCAAGTCAGTACCAGCTGGACATTTTTTAGATGCGGTTCCTGGTTCAATATCACAGATTTCAAGATCCATTACGTATGCTCCCTCAAGTGTAGTTCCAGAAGGACATTTAAGAGGACATTGAGTTCTGTCATCTACTACTATTCAATTATCACAGACAAATAATTTGTCATCAAAACTTTCTATCTCTGCAAAATTTTTAGTTGGTTGTTGTTTTTCCTTTTTGTAATCTGCATATTTATAGTCAGAATATTGTTGTTCTTTCGTGTTGGTTTCATATGATTTATCATAATCATTATTTTCGTGAACATAATTAGCATATTTATAACCATAATTATCGTATCCATATCCCGTATAGCGGTAATTATCGTATCCATAACCATAATCATCGTATCCATAACCATAATTATCGTATCCATAACCATAATTATCGTATCCATATCCCGTATAGCGGTAATTATCGTATCCATAACTATCGGCATACGAATTCTGTAAGTGTATATTAAAATTTAAAACTGATATTCCTGGCATACCTAATAACATTCCAGGTAATAAGATCACTACTAATATACTAGTTAAAATTATTGATTTATTCATTAGTAACAAACTACCACACTATGTATATTTAAGATTCGAAGGATTACTCTCTGAGAACAATATGGATTTTAATTAGCTGAATTAATTTGCAACTTTTGAATATAATCATATTATTATAAATTATGTCGTAATAAATATATGTTAAATTTAACTACAAAAAATGATAGGAATTAAATTTGAATACATTTAGTACAAAAAAATTTTTAATTAATATATATAACATATTTTCATAATTTATGTTATTATAAAAATTAGGAAATTTGTTACTATAATTATTTCAAAACATAATTAGCTAATTTAATTTACATCTCTTTAAATAATCAAGAAAAAATAACATAATAAAATTTTTAAAGTTTATTTATTATGATAATTATTAATTAAACTCATTTAAATAATAATAATAATGATAAAATAATTATAACTTAGAAATCTTTTGGAGGTATGGCATATCTATTCTCTTTGTTACTGTGATATTCTACGGACATGGATGCATCTTTTTGTCTTCCTGTTAAAATGCCCACAACTACATCATCTTTTTTAATAATTTCTTTACTTCGTAGTTTTTTTATTCCTGCAGGAACTGATCCAGATGCCAATTCGCAGTCAAATCCATTTAATCCTACAATAGACATACCATCTAACATAGCATGGTCGTTGACTTGTATAACAAGTCCATTTGTAAAGGATAATGCTCTAAGGGCTTTGATGATATTAGAAGGCTTTCCTATTTGTATTGCAGTAGCACGTGTATCTGGCCATTTTTTATTATTGGTTTCTTTTGTTTTATTTTTATAATATTGTTGAATTAAATCCATATCCGGTTTTCCATTATTCCATCTTAATTTTTTATTCTCAAAATTTCCATTGAATAAATCAAATAGTGTGCTTGCACCTTCTGCATTTACTACAGCTATCCTTGGAATTTTTTTAATCCAACCAGATTCATACAATTCTATCAATGCTTTTCCACAACTTGAAGTATTTCCTAACGCACCTCCAGGATAGACAATCCAATCCGGTGCAACCCAATTTAGATTCTCTAAAGCTCTATAAATAATAGTTTTTTGTCCTTCAATCCTAAAGGGATTTACAGAATTCACAGTATATCCATGGTTACTTTTAGAGTATTTCAAAGATGCAGATAAAGCATCATCAAAATTACCCTCTACCTGAATAACCTGAGCGCCAAATTGAAATGCTTGACCTAATTTTCCAGGAGCTATTTCGCCTCTTGGTATAAAAACATCACATGCCATATTCTCATTAGATGCATACATGGCTGCTGACGCAGAAGTGTTTCCTGTAGATGCACAAATTATCTTTTTTATTCCAAGCATCTTTGCATGAGTTACAGCAGCAGCCATTCCATTATCCTTGAATGATCCACTGGGATTATATCCTTCAGGTTGCAAAAAAAGAGAATCATGTGAGATGTCTACAAAATCAGCTACTTTTGACATGTTATATGGTTTCGAAAGTCTCCCTTCAGCACCATCTAAAGAAACAAGAATTTTTGAACATTGTTCTAAATCTTCTGTATCTATTCCAGGAAAATTTAATAATTCACGAAATCGCCATACTCCGCTTTCATTATATATGTTATTATTCGGATTACGCCGTTCATAAAATTTTTGAACTAA
Source organism: Nitrososphaeraceae archaeon (assembly GCA_050043595.1). GTDB lineage: Archaea > Thermoproteota > Nitrososphaeria > Nitrososphaerales > Nitrososphaeraceae > TH1177. The sequence goes on from JBNAIF010000219.1 coordinate 2,498, forward strand.
TTCTTTATTTGGAAAATCATTATATATTATATCTAAAAATGATCCACACGAACATTGATAAATATCGTTTTGGATCTCATATGTTAAATTACAGGAAGGGTTGATACATTTTTTTATTGCATTTTCCATTGAGTTTTTCATAATTTTTCTTATTTATAATATTAATGGTAGATACAAATCAAATAAAAGATATAATTTTCAAACTAATATTTGTGTTATTAGCAATAAAAAACATTCTTTGACTAAAATAGTATAAAAAAATTATACATAAAATTAAATTGGATATAATTGAGTAATAATAACTTGTTAAAATTAATAATTTAAAAGATCGATTAAAAATAAATTGAGTTTTTTTTACGTATCATCTTTCATTCATGATATATACTATAAAATAATTAAGAAATTAGATGAGACAAGTATCAAGTATTAAATTTTTATTCATGATAATGTTTGCTAGTGGACTTTTAGCATCGATAACAATAGTCGATAGCAAATTCGCAGAAGCTCAATATAAAAAGAGTCCAAAATTAGAATATTCTTCAGATTACAATAGATATTCAAATTATGAACCATCTTATAATTATGATGATAATTATAATAACGAAGTAATTGTTACATTAGATCTATATCAATGTGAACCATCAAATGAATTTGAGTGCAATATAACCGAAACTAATAATGGATATTTTGTGACTGGCCCTGAAAATACAAAGTACAAGAGCTGTAATAATGCTAATATTAATTGTCCAATTTCCCACGAAGATTTTAATATAAAAATAATAACAGGTGAAAAATTGCCAGGTTCTAAAAATAGTTTAAAAGTAAGTTTAGATAAAAATAATAATAAATATTTCATCGAACAAGAAGGAATAAACGCTAACTCTATGACAGATAAAATCTGTAAAGGTTCAGGATTTGATCATGGTTTGGTGATTCAAAATAGTTCTGGTAACGAAATTGACATCTGTATGTTATTTGAAGGAAATTGTAATGGAAATATAGAACACAATGAAAATAAAGAATGTATAATAAAGAATTACATTCCAATAAACTCAATCGAATAATACAATAACAACTAAACTTGAAATAATAATGAAAATGTCTTGACAACATGTTCAAAACTATAACCAAAAATAAATAACCTTATTTATTATCTATATATTATATCAAATTTCTATTAGAACTGAATCAAACTAATTCCTAAAAATAAATAATAATCTTATTTTCTTTTAGTAAATAAAAAATAAATAAATAAATAAATTTTGACTTGTTCTTTATCATCTTAATAATTAACGTTTTCCTTTCTTTTCATATAATTTCATAATTTGTTGTATTGCTCCATCCATATCTTCTTCGAGAACTTCAGGAGAAACAGATTTTTTCAATAAGGTTGTTATTGTAGTTGAAATTTCTGAACTGACTTCATCAAACGCCTCCATATCACTATAGGATTGTTGATATAAACTTCGTAGTTTCATTGCATTAAGTTTTGTTTGATCATTTAATGAAACATTATATTTTCTATTGTTAACTGTAATCTCTTTACTACTCTCACTCATAAGAACATGCCGAATTAAAGCATTTAAAAAACTTTCGATAGAAATAGCATATATTTACTCAAATTTCCATTTAACTCATCCAAAAATTAAGGAAAATGTATTTCTTCTACAAACTAATTTAAAAGATGTTATTTTAATAATCTTGATTTATATTAACAATATATTTTGTTAAAGGATGAAAATAATATAATACTAGATAGAAATGATTGTAACTGTAAAAAGCTAAAAACCCTTCTTAATGACATAATATTAAAAGAAAAAGCAAGAGGGTTGTTATTGTCTGGTGGTCTTGATAGCAGCATAATCGCATCTATTCAAAGACCTCAGTACCTTTTTACAGTTTTCTATAAAAATTATGGAAATGATATTGAATATGCAAAGGAAATATCGAAAAAATTCCAAAGTAATTTTAATAATGATTCTCATCATATTCAAATTCAAACAAAAGAAAACGAGTATCTTGAAATTTCAGAAAAAATCATAGAAATGTTTGAAACATTTGATCCAATTTTTATAAGAAATACAAGTGTTGTTTTTGCAGGTCTACAAAAGGCTAGTGAATTAAAAATAAAAAAGATATTGACAGGAGATGGTGGAGATGAATTATTTGCAGGATATAATTATTTAAAAAAATATTACGGTAATCCAGATAAACTATCACAAGAATTAAAGCGATTATATCAAATAATGCATTTTCCAGCTAATAAAATTGGAAAGTTTTTTGGAATTGAAATATCCTCACCTTTTTTAGATAATCAGATTATATCATTTGCAAAATCACTTGATGTTGCTCTAAAAGTAAATGAACATGACAATAAAAAATGGGGTAAATTTATTCTGAGAAAATGTTTTGAAAATGAAATTACTAAAAAAATAGCATGGCGTCAAAAATTTGCTCAAGAAGAAGGTTCTGGATTTTCTATGATTAGTAAATATTTTGAAGAAACGATTTCAGAAAATGAATTTTTATTACAAAAAAAAAATTATATGAAAAATGAAAATGTTGTGATAAGAGATAAAGAACATTTGTTTTATTATAGTACGTATAGAAAGTATCATGAAATTCCAAAAATGATAGATTGTAAAACAAATAGTAAACGATGTCCGAAATGTTTAGGATGTTTTATGTGGTCTGGAAAATTTTGCCGAAAATGTGGAGCATATCCTGTAATCCCAATACAAGATTATAAAAATAATTAAGTTTTTTATATATGTTACAAATTAATTATATAAAAAATATTTAAAAAGTCATGATAAATATAAATAAAGTTTATGTAAAAAAATAAGTAACTTAAAATTGATATTAAATAAATATTGAAAATAGAAATATAAAAAACTTGTGCAGTATTATTAGAATATATCAAATTTTATCTTAGTAAATATCATCATAATCTATATGTAATTATTTATCATCATATTAAGGTACTAATATGATTTTTGGAAATAACGATGACGATTATATATGTGGTGATTATGGTACAAACTTTCTAACTGGTGATGGAGGAAATACATTATTTGGAGGTTCTGGAGATGATCACCTGTTTGGTGGAGCAGATAATGACTTTTTAAGAAGTAGTGACGATTATTTTGATTGTAATGAAAGATCAGATGTTATTGTTGATTATGATCTCAAAAGAGATACAAAATTAGATAAGTGTGAATTCTTTTAAATATTTGATTTTATTTTTTTAATGTTTAGATCTAAATATTATTATTCTAATAAGTAATGGATAAATTTTACTACAAGATTAAAAATATATTGATATTAATAAATTTCTAAATTATAGTTAAATAATAATTGAATGAAAATGTAGCGATATATCGTCTACCATAAACTAAAAATGAAATTTATCTTTTCTTTATTTGAAGTTTAATTTTAAAAAATTTAATATTGTATTTAGTAGAATGGAAATTGAAAATGATTAAATATGTTAAAAAAAATGAGCTAAAAATATTAGCGTCTAAAAAGCTTTTATTGCTATTTTTACTTTCGTGTATAACTATTGTTATAGGTTCAATTGTTGTTTATGTCGCTGAAGTAAATAAAGAAAATTCACAAATTAATTCGTATCTTGATGCAATATGGTGGAGTGTTGCTACGGTTACAACAGTTGGTTATGGTGATATTGTACCAGTAAGTGAAGCAGGCAGAATCGTTGCTCTTTTGTACATGTTTTTTGGAATTACAATAATAGGTGTATTTTTATCAACTGCAGGAACTGTATTTTATAAAAAAAGGTTTGATAAGAGTGAACAAGAATTAAATCAATTTCAAAAATTTGTAGTTGATGAATTAAATAACTTAAAAACGCAACAAAAAGAAAATAATGAGATATTAAATAAAATATATGATAATTTGAAATGATTATTTATAAATTTATTAATTTAAATTTAATTATCTATTTTATAATTCAAAAATAAATAAAAAATAAGTTGATTTGTCAACTCCTAGCATATTTACTTGAGTATAATTTTACCGTAAATCGGAATAATCAATCCACTTTCACTTGCAAATTTGTCATAAGATGCAATAATTTCTTGTATTGTATGTAGATGCATCTCTTGATTTACAGTATCACAACCTAACTAAATAATTAGATCAAGCAAAATTAAATCCAGAAGATTAGATAAACTAAAATGCAAATAATTAGTTAACAATATTCTTTATTTTTTTAATTTTTATCCAAATTCTGACAATTTTAAATTATTTTGACCATTAGAAATAAAAGATACTTTAGGATATTATAATTTAATATTAAATGGTATTCGGAAATAAATACAATAAAGAAGGAAGACCAATATTACAATACTGTAAATTATGTAAACACTTGTTTATTCCAATTGATGATGTAAAAGAACATTTTCGAAGGTATCATGTAGGAGATATAGATAGATATGAAGAAATGATTTCTTTAAATATCGAAGATTCAGGAATACTTATGTCTGAATCAACAAATAATTAGTTTATTCAAATACAATTTAATTTCTTTTCAATATTTATTTACAAATATGATATTCATAAAGTATTAAAATAACAAACCTATTTACGATTTAAAATGAAAGTTTGACATTAGGCATAGATGTCATTATAATAGATAATATAATTAGTAATATTAATTCTATAATAAAAACATATTATGCTATTGTAAATAAATTTACATATCCTCTTGTATTCCTAAATGGATATCAAAATAATTGATTTTTAAAAATTCAATTTTGTGATAGATTATTTAAAAAAAATATTATTTTTTATAACCTGTATTCCTTATTTTTTATAACCTATATTCCTCAAAAACTTTTTTCGTTCTTTTATATGGTTTGTGTCTTCTATTCCCTTAGATTTGTAACCATCAACAATACCTATTATTCCTCTACCTTGATCTGTTTCTACAAAAAGTATTTCTATTGGATTCGCAGTTGCACAGTAGATATTGACTATTTCTGGAACAGATCGGAGTGATGATAAAATATTGATAGGGAATGCGTTCTTTATTAAAATTATTAAACTATGTCCAACTGATAAAGAATAAGCATATTCTGTGGCTAATTTTTTAAGATCTTCATTATTTCCATCGTATCTCACTAAACATGGTCCACTGGCTTCACAAAAAGCTAAACCAAATTCGATATTTGGAACACAGTTCATCAAGCATTCATAAACATCTTCGACTGTTTTTATAAAATGACTCTGAGCAATTATTATTTGGATATCTTGTGATGGTTTTATTTCTATTTTGTTTATTTTCAACAATATTATAATTTTAATTATTTAATTAAATCTTTCTTAATTATCTTTGTTCATTTTTTTAAATTAATTGTAATATTATTATATATTTTCAAATGCCAAAATTATTTCATATTTATTAGCTAAAATAGATGATAAATATTCAATAATAATGATTTTCTCATAATCAGCTAAAACATCTTCATACAATAAAATCCAATATAGAAGAATAAATTTATCTAATTTTAGTGATATATTAAATATAATATGATCAAATTTGAAATAAATAATGATAATTATTATTCTAAATTAGGAAAAAAGGCTGAATTATATACTAAAATTTCAAATGAAAGAATTAGATGTAATGCCTGTGCTAGGTATTGTGAAATACCAGAAGGAAAAATAGGGTTATGTGGAATACGTGGAGTAAAAGATAACGCATTAAGATTATTTACTTATGGTAAAGTTATTGCAGGAAATATAGATCCTATTGAAAAAAAACCTGTTATGCACTATATGCCAGGTTCATCTGTATATTCTATCGCAACAACTGGTTGCAATTGGTTATGCAAATATTGTCAAAATCATGATTTATCGCAAAGAAGACAAGTTCAAGGATGGTCTATGAGCCCAAAACAAGTTGTGCAAACAGCAAAGAAATATGGCGTAGAAGGAATAGCATATACATATAACGAACCATCCATTTTTATAGAATTTGCAAAGGATTGTGGCATAGAGGCACATAAGAATAACATTTTTAATATTTTTGTTTCTAATGGTTTTTTAACTCCTGATTCTATCAAAATGGCAAGTAAATTTTTAGATTGTATTACTGTTGATTTTAAAGGAAGTGGAGAAAATAATTTTGTTAAAAGATACATTGGAATTCAATCTTCAGAGCCAATTTTTGAATCTCTTAAAGAAATTAGTAAAAATACTGATATTCATCTAGAAATAACTAATCTCATTATTCCTAAGGTGGGAGAAGATCTAGATGCTACAAAGAAGTTATGCCGATTTATATACGATGAGTTAGGACAAAATGTCTCATTACATTTTTT
>JBNAIF010000220.1:0-33705 GCA_050043595.1 Nitrososphaeraceae archaeon
TAATAAATTAGATAAATATACTATTATAATCTACAAATTTTTATTTGTAACATCAATTGTTGGTAATTATCTATTATTAATACTTTATTTCATACTATTTTATAAAATTAAAACTATTCATAATAGTAAATAATGACAAAAATTTGTTAGAAAAATAATGTTATTGATTATAAAATAAAGTTTACTCAAATCAATGCATAACCATAAAAATATAATATTAAGACAATAACATCATATTGTTTAGAAATAACGATTGAATGGCATAATATTTGACATGGATGGAGTATTGGTTGATTCAATGCCATCACATTGTAATGCATGGAAAGTAGCAATAAGAAATATTACAAATATAGATATTAAAGATAAATATATATACATAAATGAAGGAAGAAGAGGAAATGATTTTATTTTCCAAATTCTTAAGGAAAATAATATACCAACTGATGAAATAATTTTGGAAAAAATTCATAGAAAAAAAAATGAATTGTTCCAGAAAAATGGAAAATATAATATGTTTCCAGGAATTAAAAGAATACTCAATTCTTTATCGTGCCAAAAAGCAGTAGTCAGTGGATCTACTAAACAAGATGTTTTAAAAATAATTCATGATACTTTTGGTGAAAAAATGTTTGATGTTATAATAACGGCTGATGATATAACTATTGGAAAACCACATCCTATGCCATTTTTAAAGGCATTAAAAGCATTAAATCTCAAATCACAAAATGTAATAGTTGTTGAAAATGCACCATTGGGAGTAGAAGCTGCAAAAAATGCTAAAATCGAATGTATTGTTACGCTAAATACATCTCCTTTAGATATAATAAATTTTTCAAGATTAGTGACAAAAGACAAAATTTTCAGAAATATAAACGATGCAAGTGATAAACTAATCAAATGGTGTAATAAATGCTGTTGAGTATTCTTAAGAGTAATTGTATTGGTTGAATATACAATCGATCATAATAATACATTAAATGCAAAATCATTAATTTGTATCAAACCAGTACTGAATCTTTTTTATATACAAAAGACCTCCTAAAAGTCCGAGTAATGCTCCAATACATATTGTAATAAGAGATACGATAGGCAAAGTATTGATGAATGTTGGTAAAACCCCATTGATAGAGACTAAATATGTATTCAATACAGAGCCAAATGTCCATGTTAACATTGGATAATTGAATAAATAAAATACAGAGCCAAGAATAGCTCCTGAAACTAATATAGAAGTTTTTGTAGAGAATCGTTGTTTAAGAAATTTAGTATTCAATGTTATATCTGAAATCAGAATAAATCCTAGTACAGTGAATAAATACCAAGGTAATATTCCTATAAGAAGATCATTCGCTGGAAGAATATTTGATAGTGTATTTATAAAAATAACAATTGAAGCTACAATCAAACCTGAACTAAAAAAATTTCCCAAGACCTTGGAAGCAGTAATAAAAATAATTGAGTTTATTAAAGGCAATAATAAACTAGCTATAAAAGTAGCCACATAAATATTTAAATTGAAGTCGAAAAAATCTGTTTCAGAAAAAGGTAACACAAACATAAATACATACCATATAGAAGTATACCATAATGATGAAAATGCTATTGCAATAAGAATTGTCCTTAATATAGAATTATAATTAAAATAAATAGAAATTCGATAAATACCGATTAGAGAACCAATTGCATTGACCAACATGCCAGTAACTAATATTATATGAGTAGGACTAAGCAAACCATCAAAGCCAAAGATGTCATGCCATAAAAAATCCAAAGGACCAGCTGATACAGACAAAATAGAACCAAAAATTAAAAGTTTGAATGCCATTAGGAAAGATTTTGATTTGATCTCTTGTTTTTTGTAAATAGATAGAACAAATCCAATCATTGCAGATAAAGACATTAAACCTATACCAGAATATAGTAGAGTATGAGAAGGAGTAAAAAAAGATTCAGGTTCATTTAATAAATGAGAGGTTACATCCCAACTCCCTCCACTTATTTGTAGAAGTGATCCTATTACAGATAAAAGAAAAGCAAGAAATGATATATGTAAATAAGATATAGAAAAACTTCGATTAAATTTATAATTATTATGCATAAAGATATCTTATAATAAACTTCTAATAAGCATAACTCGATATTATGAATTTAAAAATTGCGAAAGTCGTTTCATTAATATATTATATTTTATTGATGAAAAGTTAGAATATCACAAAATAATGTAAAAAAATCTTTTTCATATCTTGATATGAATAAAGTACTAAATAATAAAGAAATTTACATTGGAATGTATATAAGATACAATTAATTCAGAAATATAGTATTTTTATTTATTATTGTAAAAATCGCAAATCGTTTAATCCAATTGTATATGTATACTAGATTACAATTATTAGTTATTCAAGGATAATAATCATCAAAACTTTCATTTCTATCTTTAAAGTAATGCATAACTCTTTCAATCAAACTTTTCTCAAGTGATGAATACAGATTATGTAGTGGTTCTATACAAATCTACAATCTATAATTTTGATCTCCAATCTGAATCATGGTTTCATCTTTAAATACAGATACTTTTTTCTTCTGTAAATATGAGATGAAGAACCAAACATTTGAATCTACTTCTATATGAATAAATACTTCTTTTACTATCTCTAAATTGTCCTAATGTTTTTGAAGTATTACGTAAACTGAAACCAAGAAACAAGTACAAAGAATACATCACTAGTATCGTCAATGTTCTATTTCTTTCAAATGATAGTAACATATGTTGGAGTAGAATGTCTACAGCTATAGATCTTTTGTTAACATAGACCAAATTAGAGAAATTAAAGTAGTTAATATTTATTCAATTATTTTGAATATAAGTGCCGAAGTAAAATATGGAAGATTCTTAATGTTTATTTTTATCCATTAGTAAACTAAAATGCTTTCGTTTTCCTTCAAAAGTTTTTAATCTAGTAACATCAGGTTTGAAGAACAAACTTATTGTCCAATCGATTAGAACTCGTATTTTTTTTTCAGTTGTAGGTAGTTGACCAAGATAATAATAATGCCATAACCACCATGCCAAAAAACCTTGAATTTTATGTCCAAATAAAATTCCTACTCCATTTTTATTACCAATTAAGGCCATTATTCCTTTTGTTTTATAGTTGAAAGTTTTATGTCTATTTTTTATGTTCTGTTTATTTAAATTATTATGTTTTTTTCTAGAATTAATATCTGAAATTATATTATATGCTGCAATTTTAGCTTGTCTGATGGCGTGTTGTGCAGTTGGAGGATATGGATTTCCAGTATTAGGGTCAATGATAGAGGCACAGTCGCCTAATGCAAGAATGTTCTCTGAATTGAAGGCAGAATTAATATTATGATCGTCTGTATTGGTGGTGTTTACATAAAGATCAGAATCAGCAATAATTCTTCCAGATTTATCGTGACTACAATTAAGATTAGAAATAAAAGGTGCTGCTTTAACACCACCTGTCCAAATTAATGTATACGAGGAAATTACTTGATCATTACTTAAAGTAATATTATTCTTAGATGCAGAAGTTACTTTGGTATTTAATATAACTTCAATATCATTTTTCTTTAATTTTTGTAAAGCAAAATCTGCTAGTTCGTCAGTTACTTCAGGAAGAATACGGTTTCGAGAATTTATCAAAACTACACGGATATCATTTTCGGATATATTATGATAATAGTGCTTTATAGAATGACGGATAAAATCATTTAATTCTCCAATTGTTTCAACACCAGAAAAACCTCCACCTACAACAACAAATGTTAAAAGAGAAGATTTCAGGTTAGAATCTTCATGTTCAATATCCGCTTGTTCGAGCATATTTATAATGTGATTCCGAAGTAATATAGAATCACCAAGATTTTTTATTGTGAATGCAACATTCTCTATCTCAGAATTTCCGAAAAAATTAGTTTCTCCACCCATACACAATACTAAATAATCATAGTCTAAACTATGTGATTTGAAATCGATTGGTTCAGATTCTTTTCCTATGTTATGATGTACAATAACCTTTTTTTGATATAGATCAATAGATTCTACTTCTGCCTCATAAAATCTAGCTCTATGACAAAATGATCTTACCGGAGTAGCAATATGTCTTGTTTCTATGTTTCCAGATACTACTTCAGGAAGCATTGGGGTAAACAAGAAGAAATTATCCTTACTAACCAATGTAATATCTATTCCTATATCAGTTTGAAAAGAATTTTGCAATTTTGTTAGAATTTCAATGCCTGCAAAGCCACCTCCCAATATCAGGATTTTTGTTAATTGTATAGGTTTTTGTCCATGAACTAATTGAATATGTTTTTGATAAGAATCTATTCTAGAAAACGAGATATCACAATAAATACATCTATACTTACTTCCAAATTTTATTGATAAAAATGATGTGACTGTACCTAAAGTGATCCCAAAAATAATATGAGTTATAAAAGATCCAATTAGAATATTATTAATATTTTGACTAATCTGTTGAGATATTTCTTGAGGACTTATTGATTTATCTATGGTAGAAAGAGTTGTAATTGTATTAGGTTCTAAAATAAATTGATTTACTGGAATAAAAAATACAAGAAAAACAATGATACCAGCAAAAATACCATAAAACAAACCATTTGATGGTTTACTTATATTTAAAATTCCAGTTTTATATAGAAAAATACCGACTATTATACCGATAGAAATAGCAGTAAGTATATGAATAAAAATACCAGCAATAATAGAAGAAGAAAAGGAATCAATATTTTCAGAATATACTCCTATAGCTTGTCCAAAAACTATCCATGAGATATAATATGGTATACCCATACTGGTTTCAAAAATAGTTTTTGGAATAACGAGAATACCAGCTCCTACCATAGAACCAACTACTACAAAAAATATTTCTCTTCGTAAAGAGAAATCTACACGGATTGTAGTATCAGATCTAGATTTATCTTTTTTTAGATTAAAAAATCTCATAAAGAATTACCTGATCTATGGCGGAAATAGATTTTATGAGGAAAATACGGATGACTTGAAAATAAAAGAGTAATAGATAAAATATGAATATTATTATGGTTTTGCATAATAAAATAATATTTACATATTATTTATTTATAGTGTACAATTGTTTAAGAATAAATTGAACAGTCGATAATATTGTATTGTATTTAACAAAAAAAGTCTATGAAATAACAATATTAGTCTTAAAATTTTTGTATATTATTTTGGATAAATTAAAAAGATTATCAATCTCAAATTTACTAGGAATAATAGAATTAGATTTGAAATTTAGATGTTTTAGTTCAGATGAATAGTGGTGGATCCATTCGAATATCATGTCTTTAGTAACTTCTACATGAAATTGAATTCCTATTGCACTATTTATTCTAAATGCCTGTATATATAAATCAGATTTCGCTAAAATAATTGCATCTTTGGGTAAATCAAAGGTATCCCCATGCCAATGAAAAATTTTTATTCGATTTGGTAACCCGTGAAAGATATCGTTATGTCCTTCATTGGTAATATTTACATAATACCATCCTATTTCTTTCTTAATTCCTTTATAGACGTGACCTCCTAGCGCACTAGCAATAAGTTGTGAACCTAAGCAAATTCCTAAAACAGGCAAATCTTGTTTTACAGCGTTTCGAATTAATTGTTGTTCTTTTTTTAAAAAATCATGATTATCATATACAGACATAGGACCACCTAAAATTATAATTGCAGAATATTTAGTAACTACATCAAAATTGAGATCGGATCCATTAATACAATCTAATTGGTAGCCATCTGAAGAAAAAAATGATTCCAAAGTACCCAAATGTTCACAGAAAATATTTTGAATTATGAGAATGCTTTTTGTCAAATAAAGCATTATGGTTTAAACGCTTAATAAATTAAATAGATATTAGTTGGAATATATTAAGAAAATAAAAATAACGCACATAATTTAATTTGGGTTTAACTAAATAACTAAATCAATTTATGTCTAAAATAATTTAATCCCATATAAAAATTTGAATTCTATGAAATGTGAATAATGATTATAATATCATTATGCTAAAGTCTTATTATTTCATATTACAAATTTATATATTTTATACCAATAGCGAATTAATAACTTCATTTGTTTTACTCTAATATTTGTATTGGTCTTTTTTAAAAAATAATCTTTTGGAAAATCAAGAGGATAACAAATAATACTAATAAAAATATCAGTATAAAGGATTTTGCATATGACACAAGGTTTTCCTAAAGCAATGAAATGGTTATCATTTACATCATTATCTTTGATATATACTGTTATGCTTCTTGGAGTATATATTACTTCATCACATCAAGGTTTGTCCTGTCCAGAATGGCCTTTATGTCCAAATGGTTTGAATTTACCGCCTTCAGAATATCTCTTTGAACATGTTCATAGAATGTTGGTAGTTATTGCTAGTGGGTTTATTTTTGCTACTGCCATATATTCATCGAAAAAAGCAAAAAATGTTAGAAAACCTTCTATTATTGCAGCAATAATCGTAATAATTCAAATATTTATAGGCATGTTTGTAGTAAATTCTAAATTAGAAGCATTACTTGTTGCTTCTCATTTAGCTACAGGAATATTACTATTTGCGATGTTACTAATGACGTTTATTTTTTCATATAAAGAAGAAAAGAATTTTATAAGCACTAAATAAAATATACGAATTTTTAAGTAGTATTAAAAAAGTAATATAAGAGAATTTCACATGAAGTCAATATCCGAAAAATTCGATTTATGTATATTGAATGCATATAAAAATTTCACAACAAATTTATTCATTTAGTAATAATTTAAATAAAATTATTTTTCGGAATCAGTTTCACGTAAATTTAAAAATTCATTATAACCATCGTTAAAATCTTTTTCTAATGATTTTATTAGTTCGATAAAATTATTATCGCGTGCCAAAAGAATTTTCATATTAGTTTCACTTTCATATAATGTAACCTTAACATTATCTTTAAGTTTTGGATCAATAGACAATATATTATTTTCATTATACATTATAGTTAATTTAAAACCTAATCTGCGTATAAGCCATTCTAAATCAAATTTTAATTTATCTATTAATTGGATTTTTTCTTCTTCGTTATCAAAATTATTAAAATCATTTAATGTAGTTAAGGAAAGATTACAACATTCATAAATATATTGAGTCAATTGAGAATAAAATCTTCCTGTACATTGCTTTATAGTTTTTTCTTCGAAAAATTCGTAAACTAATGTTTGTAATATAATGTTTTTGTTATATTTGAGCAAGAACTGTGGCGGATAACTCCTTATGTTTGAAAAAATATATAATAAACCGTATGTGGTTATTATAAAATGTTTGGAACCGCTCAAAAATTTTCCTTTGGTGGAACGTATATAATCAATTTGTTCTAGATATGCAGATAATTTATCCGATGGATCATCTGATTCATCTGATTTTTTACGCTTTAAATATGAACGTAATTGTTTAAATGCTTTGGTATCGTCAGTCATTATTTTAAGAAGATAGGATTTTGTATCATTAGTAAGTTTGATATTTTTATATGAAGTAAGTTGAGATATATAATCCGAATAAGTCATAAATCAGTATAACATGTTCATGTATTTATAATATTTTAAATATTAAATAATACAAAAATAAAAATGATTTATTTTGTATTATAAATATATCTTTATAATCAGATAAAAAAATATAAATCCATATAAGATTTTACTTTGGAAATTTTAACGTAGAATATAATAATTTTAAAATAGGTATGTATATAGAATTAGGAGTATTTCCAAGATCATGACAAAATTCGTATTTTCCTGTTAATTTGTTTAATTCGACGTACTTTTTAGTGTTAGTGATATTTGAAATAAAATAATGTATCAAACTGCTACCAAAATAAGTATTATGAATAAACCAAATATCTTGATTCTCGTGTTTTATTTGATAAAGTACTAAACTAGTTCCTAATGCAGACTGAGAAGAAGAAATAATGGTTTTTAACATATCATCTAACTTTGCGTATTTGAAATAATAAATTTTGGATGAAAATTTAAACATTTACTTTGATTATAAAATAATTCCCATTATTAGCCTTTTGTAGACATGGTTGCAAAATGTTATTAGATAATGGAAATCATGAGATAAAACAATCTATATTAATAAAATGAACTAGATACGTCATATTTGAAGTGATTAGGTTGAATAGAATTTATAATCAGGATTGTATAGACTTTATGAAGAAAATTCATCTGGAAAATAAATTAAAACTAGATATTATTATTACTTCACCTCCTTATAACATAAATAAAGAATATGGAAAATACAAAGATAAGAAAGAAAAAGATGAATATTTAACATGGTTGCAAAAAATAGCTAAAATTAGTTTGAAAATATTAAGAGAAGATGGTTCTTTTTTCTTAAATGTTAGCGGGAGACCAATTGATCCGTGGCTCCCATGGGAAGTAGCACAAAGGTTTGGTTTTTCGGGATTTAAATTACAAAATGTGATTCATTGGATAAAGTCAGTATCTATTGAGAAAAATGACGTAGGAGAAAATAACTCAATTAAACAAAATTCATCAATTGGCCATTTTAAACCAATTATTAGTAACAGATTTTTAAGTGATTTACACGAATATGTATTTCATTTTACGAAAAATGGAAACAAGATAGTTGATAAATTTGGAATAGGAGTGGAATATCAAGACAAGACTAATATTGAAAGATGGAAATCGAGTAAGAAAGATAGAAGGGATAGGGGAAATATATGGTTCATCCCATATAAAACAATTAAAGAGAAAAGACCACATCCTGCAGTATTTCCAGAAAAATTACCATATTTATGTATAAAATTTAATGGATATGATAAAAATAGTATAGTATATGATCCTTTCATGGGTATTGGGACTACGGCATTAGCGTGTTTATCATTGGGAGTTAAATTCATAGGTACTGAAATAGATGAGAAGTACATAGAAATAGCAAATGAATACATAACTAAAAAGGAAATGGATGGAAAATAATTATGTTATTGAATTGAGATACTTATTTTCTTTCCATCTATATCTATTTCCTTATAGGTGATCTGATCCATTGGTTTCGAGGTAAAAATAATAGATCTTACTCGTACCAAATATGTCAAGTAATCCTTAGAATCAGATAAAATGGATATTTCTTCATCTTCCAAATTAGAGATATAGGCAGTAGATAGAACTTCTGTAGGATTATAAGATTTTTCTTTACGTAATTGTTGTAAATTTCTTGCCAAATCTCTTAGAAGCCCCTTAATTATTAGATCTTTATCCCTCAGATTTGAAAGAAATACCATAAATGGTTCTTTATCAACTATAATGAAATTTTCCTTGCCTTCAAAGGATATCTCAACATCTTCGACTGAAATTGAGATTTGTGAATTATTATTGTTGTATTTTAAGATAAAATGCTTATCATGATAAAGAGATTCTAAAATATTATTTTGCTGTAATGTTTTGAATTCATTAACTACTTTATGCAGATCAGATCGAACTTTTGGAGCGATGTTTTTTTGAAGTAATCTGATCTTTGGTAAAATAGGAAGACCAAATTGAATCATTTTGTAGATTTTTTCTAAGTTGTCGTCATTATTAGAGATTATTGGTATTAATTCATATTCAAAAACATTTAATTGTGTCTTAAGAATATTTTCTATTTCTTTATCATTAATAGCATCTTCTAGTTTAAATGTACTTGATTTATCTTTATCAGTAGTAAAATAACAAATAGAAATTTTTTGAATAGGCCATCTTCTTTTAAGCTTTGCTTTCATACGAGCAGCATTAACAAGTGATATAATTTGTTTGACATATTCAAATAAGATTTCAAGGTTTAAGTTAGATAAAGTTTCATTTATTTTGGGCCAGTGCTGCAACAATATACTAGATTGAATAGTTTGATCAGTCTTACTGAAACAATTTAGATAAAGAAATTCGGTTATAAATGGAGATGCAGGATGTAACAATATATCCAATTTTTCAAGAATATAACTCAATGTAGCGTAAATAGTTAAACGTCTGTTTAAACCTTCTTTACTATCATCCCATAGATAATTCCTAGTAATAGGTACGTATGTTTGACTAAGATTATTAATTAAAAAATCTTCAATTGTTTTTGTACCTTCATGATATTTACATTGTTCAAATAAAGTTGTAACTTTGTTTATTATTGTCCGCAATAAGGATAAAATCCACTTTTCTGACACAGACAATAAATCATTTTGCAATGCCCAGTCTATAGAATAACGTGTTTGATCATAATTATCAAATTCACTATTTTGTTTTAGATACACATGTAAGTAATAAAGCGTGCTTAAAATTTGATATGGCCTTGATTTCATTTCTGTAATACTAAAGTTAAGTGCTTCGATAGGAGAAGACTTCCAAATAAAATAAAATCGAATTAGATCAACAGGATTATCTTGTAAAAGTTTTTTTGCATCTAAAACATTGCCTGCGCTTTTACTCATTTTGTTACCTTTTTCATCAAGTACATGACCTTGAAAAAGAAAAGACTTGAATGGAGCAAAAGGTAAATTTTTTAAAATCACATTTTCCATAAGTAATGAATATGACCATCCTCTAGTTTGATCTATTCCTTCAGTCAAGAATAAAGCTGGGATGTATTTGGAATATTCATTATCAGTGAATGACGCAAATGAAGCTGCACCACTATTATGCCATGTATCAAGTACAAATGGCTCTCGAATCATGTAAGAGTGGCATTCGGTACATTTTATCTGAACTTGATCTATCCAAGGTCTATGTAATTCAAAATGGTCATGAAAGATATTTTTATTACTAGTTCTCGAAACTATTTCTTTTTTAGAAGAAAGTAATTCTTTCTTTTCACATTTATTACATATCCATATAGGAAGAGGAGTTCCCCACACTCTTTCACGTGATATACACCATGGTACTTGTTCTTTAATTATTTCTAGAAAACGATTTTTTGGAGCCTCGAAAAAATATTCCACATTATTGGCAGCATCATAAGGTTTTTGCCCCAATTTATCAGTCATATAGAAGTACTCCCTTCTTGCTAGCCAAACTAATTTATGATGAGAACGCCAACATGTTGGATATTGATGTTTAATTTTTCCTACTTTTACTGTGGCATTAACATTATTCATAGCATTTATCACATGCAAATCAGCATCTCTAACAAATAATCCCTCAAATTTTCCAGCTTCTTTAGTAAAAACTACATTCTCATTGATAGGAACAAAAATGGGAATATTATATTTTGTTGCTATTTCAAAGTCTTTTTCTCCATTTGCAGGAGATAAGTGAACTATTCCACTTCCAGTAGTAGTATCTACAAATTCTTCTGCTACAACAAAGTGAATTTTTTTGGATATAGATAAATCCTTTAAACCTGGAATTGAGTTAATTAAAGGATGTTCATAATATTTTCCATCTAGATCTTTGCCTTTTACAATTTTTATTATTTCATAATTATGAATATCAAAATATTGCATTAATTCAGATAAACGATCTTTGCCGATAACCCAGGATTCATTATTAACAGGAACATAAGCATATTCAGCATCAGGATTAACACCTATCATTTCATCAGTAATTAATGTAAATGGCATGGTAGTCCAAACTATTAAATAAACATCATTTTCATCTCTTAATTTTATTTTGTAGTAAAATGAAGGATCTTCAACATTAGTATAACCTTGATTAAGTTCTGAATTGCTTAAAGAAGTCTGACATGACGGACAAAAAGGTACAACTCTAAACCATTCTTTTAATATTCCAGTATCCCAAGCTTTACGCAAAAAAGACCATTCACGTTCTATGTATTGATCATGATATGTCCAATAGCTATTTTTATAGTCAAAAGACATTCCAAGTAAATTGTCGACCGTAATCCATTTTTCATGATATTTATGAACCAATAATTTACATGTTTCTACAATTTTTTCTATTCCTACTTTTCTAAGATTATCCGTCTTATTTCCAGTTAAACCTAACTCCTTCTCAGCTTGTAATTCTACTGGTAGACCTTGTGTGTCCCATCCAGGTCTAAAAATGACTCTATTACCCTGTAAAGTTTTAAATCGAAACCAAAAATCTTTGATAATACGACCTCGTAGATGACCTGCATGTGGTTCTCCATTCATAGTAGGAGGTCCATCGATATATCCAATACTTGTACTTCGCTTATTGAGGTTTTTTTCAATAAAATTCTTCAAGTCATTATCTTGATAATACGATCGTATAGTATTTTCAATAATTTTAGCATCAAATTTGTTATTCAATTTCATAAATACGAAAATATCCTACATTAGACCTGTCTTTATGTTTTTGGATATTCTTATGATTAAAATTTTTTCTTAAATATCAAAAGTTATCACTTCTGATTATTAATCTGTGAATTTTATAGAATCGATTATTTTTTCTACCTTGGGAAGATCGTCATCAAAACTATCTAAAGTTGATTGATAAAGAATTTGAACTAATTTAGAATCGATCAAAGAAAAAATTTCCAATTGTTTTCCTTCAAAATTATTTTCTTCATATACATAGTTAACTATATGTGCTGCGCTAGGATGATTGTCTATAGTATATTTTGATAAATTACTTTCAACGATCTCATAATTTTTGAAGTGTGGATTCTTTACAGATTTACCATATTCTTCTGATTGTTTAAGAATATCATAATTAGAATATTTATCATGTCCATAAAAATCTTCATAAGATATGCCAAAAAATCCATCAGGTTTTATCAATAATTTTAAATTGAACAAATGAAATTTAGATATCTTTCCCTCTGGCTTCCAGTCAGAAGGATATTTTAATTGAAATTCGTTGCTATTATAAGTAGACCAATTTTGCGATGTAAAATTATTATAATTCTTGTCTGTAATTGATTGTCCAAAAGCTGATGTAAAATTATAATTATCAGTTATAATAAATAAGAAAATAATTGTAGAAAGAAAGAAAAAATTAAAGGGAAAAATAAATGTCATATTAATTCATTGATATTGAAGTAAATTAATCTTTTATATTAATATGTATTTTTACATGCATAAAAATGAATGAATTAATTTATATGCGGCATAACATTTATTATTTTTTAAAAAAAATTTTATTACGCGAAAATATTTTAGATTATAATATATGTTATTTGATTTGTAAGTGTTTTAATAACTAATAGTTTTAAGATAAATGAAATTTGAATGAATTACCTTTATGATACAATTATCTTGACAGTTTCATACTAATGTAAAAAGATAATAAATATAATAAAAGTATGTTTATCTCTAAATAAGTTGAATATTAGTGGAGTTGTATAAGAAAATAGAAATTAATGATAATAAAGTGAGTAGGATGATTCATAATCGTGATGAAAAATCTAGAAAAGGAGATAATGGTATTGTATTAATTGTAGGTGGAAATAGACTTTATCACGGTGCTCCTATACTTGCGTCTATGTCTGCATATCGAACAGGAGTTGATTTAGTGTATACAGCAGTGCCAAAAACTAATGTCATTGTAACTAGAACATATTCACCTAATTTCATAGTAATACCATTAGTAGATGAAAAATTAACTATTGGTTCGTCCAATAGATTGATTGCAAATTTACCTAAAAAAATAAATTCTGCAGCTATAGGAATGGGAATGAGTATAACAAAAAAAGATGCATTAATCAATCTTGTAAAAAAATTAATCGAAAAAGATGTTAAAATTGTGTTAGATGCATCTTCTTTGATTCCAGAAATATTGCCTGTAATTACTGAAACTCCCACAATAATAACACCTCATGGAGGAGAGTATGTTAGAATTTTTGATTTAAAGTTAAAAAGTGATTTAGATCAACAGGTAAAAGAAGTTCATAAACTAGCTGAAAAATTTAAAATAACAATAATATTGAAAGGTTGGAAAAACATAATATCCAATGGAGAGCAAGTTGCAGTAATAAAAAGGACTACACCATCAATGTCAGTTGGTGGAACAGGAGATATTTTGGCAGGATTAGTAGCAGGATTTATGACTAAAATGAAACCCTTCGATGCATCCTGTTTAGGTATTTTTTTAAATGGCAAAGCAGCGGAATTAACTGAAAAAAAATTAGGAGCAAATATTCTTGCTACAGACATATTAAATATGTTTCCAGAAATTATGAAAAAATACTATAAGAAAACAAATAAAAGAATTGTTGATACATCGTAGGGAAGAATATAGGAAAGTAAAATTCACATATTCCATGCTCTTTCAAATGTTTTCACATATGAAAAACCGAAATTATCTAAGGATGGAAACAAAGCAGCTTTTCCATTATTACTATCAATATTAATTAATGTATTTGAATCAATTATTATTATATTAGAAAATACTTCACCAATTTTTATTTCTATATCTGAAGGCAATGAGGAAAGATTGTTGGATCTACAGTTAGTAGACAACAATAACTGAATTTTGATATTTTTTGAAATTGCTTTTATCAAAGATGATGTACATTGTGATAATAGAGTAAAACCCCATAGATCCAACATCCCAATAATAGTGGATCTAGAATTTTCGATTAATTTTATTATTTTGTCTTTTGTAGATTTTGGATCTAAAATATAATATCTTTTTTCTTCCGAACTTTTTATGTAACTAGCTTGTTCATTAATCTTGTGTAATGTATCAATAACCATTTTCATATTTTTGAGACGTTGTTCTTGAATAGAAAGAATTTCATTAAATGCTTCCTTGGGATTTATTGCACTACAAATTAATGGTTTTTGTTGAGAAATTATAGACAATCCTTTTTTTTCTAATTTTTTTAAAGTCAAATAAATTTTAGTTCTTGGTAAATTAGAATAATAAGCTATTTCACTCGCAGACAATGATCCTCTTCCTATCATAGTAAGATATGCACGAGCTTCATATTGAGATAAACCAAATTCTACTAAATTAGAAATTAAATCATTATTTCTATTATTTTGTTTTGGAAAATCCAAAACAACTGGTTTTTCATCAATATTTTGACTAATAAAATTTTTTTCAAAATTATTTTTACTAATATTATTATCGTTAGTAGTTCTAGTAGTAGTATATTTTTGAGTATACATAGCCTTTTAATATAATAAAATAAGATCTAAAGTAAAAGCCCTTTGTCAATTAGATTACGTCAAAATTAAAAAAAATACTAGCTAATATAGAAAGTTGTAACTTTAGCTTGTTGTTACCATAGTTACTAAAACTTCTTGAACATAATTGGTATTAATCTTTTTAGAAATAAAAAGAAAATTGTTAGATAATATAATGAATAATAAAATAATTGTACATGATTCTAATGATAATAATAATTTAAATAATGATAATGTAAAAATAGATGTCCCATTAAAACCAAAAATAAATCAGATTAAATCTCAAATAAATATTCAAATAGTGAAAATGCAGAATGTTTTTTCTGAATTAAAAGTTCAAGATAAAGAGATATATCAGAAGCTATTTATTTCTATCAAGGAAAATAATATTCAATATTCATCTCTGACATTGTCTGAATTAACTAAATTAAGAGACATTAGTAAATCAATATGGATGTCAAAAATAGTATTGGATGTATTACGGTCACAGATGAACAATGCAACAAATTTCAAAGATCTTATTGATACAATAATACCATTATTAACAGCTGTAAAAAGTATTAGATCGCTATTAGTACCATATCTCAAAGAAGCTGATGCTGAATATAAAAAAATATTTGAATTATTATCAGATGTGTTGATAAATGCAAGTCAAGTTGGAGGATATATGATAAATTTCAAAATTGCTAACCAACAGATAACTTCAATTCTTAATGAAGCGTATTTGGAAGCAGAATATAAAATAAAAAATGAGTTTGAGCCAATTCCGGACATAAAGATATAAAATAATATTCTTTATGTTTCATCTATATAAAATATAGATTCGTTCTTATTTAAAGCAGAACCGGCTGACAAATTTAATAATGAATTTTGAACGTTGTCAAGAGTAGATTCTTGTCCGTTTGTGTTTCCAGGTAAAACTAGATGTAATTTTATGTTTGATTTAAGTACATCAGATAATTCTTGGTTTACGGTAGCTGTATAAGGTCGCAATGCACCTCGAAACACATCAGATCGTGCTCTAACTAATCCGCCTATTTTTTTTCCAACAGGTGCATCGGGTCCAAGAATTATAACTTTACCATTTGATTCCTTGAATTTTGTGGGTTCGAAAACTGCATTGGTTGGTGACATAGAAATTACGGCGTGTTTTGTTATTAATGCAGGAACATATATGAATTGCTCTACCAATTTATCCCAATCATTACGAGATAAAGTAGACAGATGTTTGTTATAATCATAATCTCCAGTTACATGAATAAAAACATCTATATTCCCAAACTTTGTCTTTGCAGTATTAAAAATTTGTTGAACTTTTTCTTCATTTGTAAGTTCGATATTATGACTATGAAAATCTTTGTAATACTCTGAATCAGAAGAATTACTGAAAAGAATTATTACTTGTTTTGCACCGTTCGAATTAAGTTTTGATGCTGTTGAAGTAATTCTTTTAATGTCCCGTGGGTTAGAAGAAGTTGTAGTTATTACAATTACTTTATCTCTCAAGTTATCTATATAACCGTCACCTACTAAAGTTCCTACAATAGGTTTGACTGGATAAAACACACGATCGTTAGGTATTATTCTTCCGTTAATTAATTTACTTATCTTATCATCAGATAAGTTTAAAACCATTTCAGCAACATCTTCTTGAGCTAGAAATTCACCGTCAACTATCATTTTACTTGTGTTTTTTTGAACTTTTTCTGCAATTTCTTGAATCTTTGTTAACATTCCATCGACTATAGATTTTATATCTTCTGAATCCGAATTGTTTTCTTTTCGGACATCAGAAATCATTTTCGCAATTTTAGATATCCCATTATTGTAGATATCAGACGATTCACCTAGTAATTCCAAACCAATTGTAGAAGCAGATTCAATTTCAACTGAGCCAAGTCCAGGATATCCACCAATACGTAAAAATTCAGCAGCTGCTTTAGGGTATACAGTTTTGTAAATTCTATCTGAATGAACAGGTCCAGGATTAGTAGATATAGATCTTATTTCATTTTCAGATAATTCCCAAGCCAAAGCTTCAGCCAATCTATTTTTAGCACCCTGAGCAGCAGTATAAGGAGTTCGAAATCTATAAGGACGTTGTTCGTATCTGTTTTCTTCGGTAAAAAAGGTAGCAATAGTAATAATCTTTGAATCCTTACTCATTAATTCGATTGCCTTTATAGATGTCCAAAATGTTCCTGTAAGATGAATAGACACACAACTTTTGAAATCTTCAAAAGATGCTTTTGTAAATGTCTTAACTGGACCTGAAACACCTGCATTATTTATTAATATATCAACTTTACCAAATTCTTCTTTCAATTTTTTAAACATAGAATTGATTCCTTCTTCATCAGATACATCTACTCCCGGAAATACTCGCACTACTCCTGAAGAACCTACTTTTTTAATAATATCACTTAGAATTATAGAGGTCTTTTCTAATGGTTCTTTCCTTCTTCCCATAATGACTATTGAAGAACCATTTTCAGCAAATTTCTTCGCTATAGCTTGACCAATTCCAGTTCCACTTCCAGTTATGACAACAACTTTACTTGAAAATTTTAATTCTTTCACGAAATAACCTCCATTTTATGATAACCTATCATATAATTTTGCAAGTTTTTACAACTATAAATCTTTTGTATTTTTGGATAAATTTAAACTAGGGAAAAATGTAAATATATTGAAAAAAGATTGAAAAGATCTTGGAATTACGGAATTGTGTTAATTATAACTTGTTCATTAGCTATATTACCTATGGTATTTGCTAATGACATATATTCACATTCTCTCTTTAATTCAGCTGGACAAGAAGTTGGTAACTATTATGTCCAGATAGCAACTGAGCCAGAAATTCCGACTACTGGAGAATCGGCAAAAATTCTTTTAAGAGTTTCTGGATTGGATGGAATAGAATTTTCTGACATACCAGTATCTATTACAATTACAAAAAATGATGTTAAAGTTGAAACTATTCCTCAATTTGTAGTAACAAATGGACATTACGAATTTGATTATGTGTTTCCACAGCCAGGAAACTATGTTTTCCATGTTACGGTTCAAGATATATATGATACAGGAGAGGATATACAATATGTATTTAATATAAGCACATTAGCTCCATTTGGTTACATATTTTTTTCTTTGATAAGTTTTGCAGTTGCAACACCTCTTGTAATAATTGCAATAATTTTTATTAAAAATAAAAGAAGAAACAAAGAATTATCGAAAAAACCATTAAAATAATTAACGTACGTATTTATAAGATATCATGAATAGGATTTATTTTATTTAGAAACAATAGATATAGCGAATACCGTATTTGAGAAAATAATTACGTGGACGTAGAATTTTCTAATTTTGATACGGGTTTTTGCCTCCAAGAAAATTTCCAAGAATATAACGTAACTATCAACATCATCGAAAATAGTATAATTCCAATTCCTAGATGTAAAGTTACCAATAATGAATATAGTTTCTCGAAAATAACAATAGCTCCTAAAATTATCTGGATAATTACGGTGGAACCTGCGATAATAGAAGCAAGTTTTACATTTTTCGTAATATTACTATCTTTAATAGCCACAATCATAGTAGCAATCACTAGTACACCTGTTGTTGCAGCAACAGTTCTATGAATATATTCTATAATAAATTCTTGAGAAGGTAAAAGACCAGCAGGACATAAAGGCCAGTCAGGACAGGATAAACCTACACCAGAAGCACTTACATATCCTCCAATAAAGATAAGAACAAATAAAACAGAAAGTGTGACTAAAGAAAGGATTTTTAATAACATAAAAATATTTATTTTCTATTCTATAGTCAATTTGCCTACCATATACGGATGAACAGTGCAATAATAGTCGTATGTTCCAGGTTCAATTCCTGATGTGTCCATTACAGCAGATTCTCCTGCCATAATAATACCGGTATCAAATATTTGCCCCGATGTCGCATCGCTTGGACCTGTTCCACTTGTTACTGTGTGCGGAACTACATCTACATTATCAGCTAAAATAGTTTGTCCCTGTTTGACAGTCAATTCTTTTGGATCGTAGTCAGGATTTCCTTGGGTGGCCGATCCTTCTAGAATAATCAATGTAACATCAGCTTTTGGTTTTTCTTCACTTCCTGTTGGTTTTTCGTCTGAAAACGTTATAGAAGAATCTTCATCGGTATCTGAAGCCATATCAAATACTGGTGATGGTGGAATTACTGCGACTTCAGCTTTAATTTTAGAAGAAGGTGGTGGAACATCGTCCATTTGATCCCAATATGTAAGATTTATTGCAGCTCCAACAATTATCAGTCCAACGACTATAGCTAGGCCTTTGCCTAACCGTCTTGGGGTAGTTCTAATGATGTGGTTCTCGTCTTCTGTAGTCATAATATTCTTCTCCTATCTTGAATGGATCTTTCATGTTTGCAAATGCACCTTTAGCGGCACTCTTTATTAAGTTATACAGGAACAAGATATAAGATAATCCTACCATCCATGCACCAACAGTAGCAATCTGATTCATTACAATCCATTCTGGTATTGGTACATAATCAAAATACCTACGAGGCATTCCATACAGTCCTAAGATATGCTGGGTAATGAATACTATTATTATTCCAGAAAATGCCACAGCAAAATGGATATTAGCTAATTTAGTATTGTACATCCTTCCAGTGATCAGAGGGAAAAGATAGTAGATGAAACCTGTAAATGTTAAAGATACAGTTCCCATTAAGATCAGATGAAAGTGACCTACTACCCAATAACTATCATGGGTAATGAAATCCAAAGGTAATGCGGTATTTACTACACCCCCTGCTCCTGATGCAAAGAATAACAATATTCCACCTACACCAAAAAGCATTGGTGCTGCAAACTTTATCCGTCCTCCCCACATTGTAGCTACCCAATTAAATACGTGCATAGCTGATGCAGGAACTGCAGCTAAAGTTCCAACCATAAATACTGTTTTTTCTGTAAAGCTCATTCCTGTTGCAAGCATATGATGAGCCCAGGATGCAAAACCTATTATGGACAACAATATGAAAGCTGTTACTCCAGATTGATAACTATAGATAGGCTTCCTTGAGAATTTCGGAATCATCTCATATAACATACCTACACCAGGCAGTAAGAAAATGTAAACTTCAGGATGGAATGTAAACCAGAACAGATGTTGATATGCTATTGGATCTCCTCCAATGGCAGGATTAAAGAATCCAGAAACACCTAATCTGTCTGTATACAGCATTATCAATGCTGCGGCAAAGGTTGGAATAGCTACAATGGTCATAAATGAAATTGACAAAATTGACCATGCAAAGAGTGACATTTTCATTAAAGGAAGATCAGGATGTTTCATTCTAAGTATAGTAACAATGAAATTAATTGATCCAAGTACAGATGATACTCCGAGAATTTTTAATCCAAAGATCCATAATTCTGCTGCTGGACCTGGTGCTCTTATAACAGAATACGGAGGATACGCGGTCCAACCCAAATCGGAAAATCCTATCCAGACCATTGCAGCTCCTGCAGGAATCATCCAAAATGCTACTGCATTGAGTTTTGGCCATGCCATATCTTTATATCTAACTAAAATTGGGATTAGATAGTTTCCTACCCCTGCGGCAAATGGAATAGCCCATAGAAACAGCATAGTAGTTCCATGAACTGTGAAAAATCTATGGAAAGTGTTTGGATCTGGAATTATTTGTTGACCAGGTAAAAATAATTCAGCTCTTAGTGCCAGAGCTAAAGCACCACCCATCATTAGAAAAGTTATGGATGTAATAATGTAAAGTAATCCAATATCGGTATGATGAGTTGAGAATATAATCTCCCACATTGGACGTGGTTTTTTAACTTCTAAAACCAACTTGAGTCCTCCTTAACAATCATGATGACGTAATCATTAAAATTGATATTGTTAATAAAAGTATTTTGTTTACTCATTTTTATCACTATAATCAGACCGAGTCCTTATTTGAATTAGCAGCTGGATTAGTAGCTGCCACCTCAGTGGTATCAGGTTCTTCTACAAATAATTTAGCTTTCATATCATAATGGCTAAAACCACAATATTCTCTACATTGAATCAAAAATTCACCTGTTTGATCAAAGACACTTGAGAGAGTATTGATTCTTCCAGGAACTGCGTCCATTAAGATTGTGTAATCGGGAATGTTAAAATTGTGTAACACATCTAATGCAACAATTTCAAACCTATATGGAACGTCTTTCTGCACGTGAAGTTCGTTTATTTCCTTAGTTCCATCTGCATGTTCAAAAGTCCAAAACCACTGTTGACCTACAACTCTTATTGTCTCTGCTTCTGCTGGAATATGTTCCAAGAGACGTTCTACATTCCAAGCTTCTGAACCTACCCACACCAATATTGCAGTTACTGCACCAATGTATACCCATTCAATTGTAGCGTGACTCATAATTTATTATCCTCCATCGGTGTATTGATTCTATTCTTTTTATGAGATTCGCGGTATCTCCAACATACGTAAAGAACTGTTCCTTGAACCACAGCTCCTACAATGAAAGCGGCAACCATCATTCTATAGAATAACGCCCATGTTTCTGCTTGCCGTATTACATACTCTCCTGGTTCGGCTCCAAATGCAGATTCTATAGTATTAAGATATAAAATTACCACTACAGGAACAATACCTAACAATAAAGTATATTTTAATTGTGATCGCATCATCAATTCTTCCTACTATGTTGCCAAAATACGCGGAGTTATCTAATTTAAGGTTTTTGAATTTTGAAAATTTAAATGGATTTTCAAATATGATTATTCATGCATATATCTATGAGGACCCATGAAATTAATTGCAGAAGCAGACCAAATTGATTCTTGATGTTTAAAGATAGTTAATGCAGCATTTCGCATGTGCCAAGAATATAATATGTGAGGTTTTATATCAAGAACGGTAGAGAGGGCAGCTTTTATAGGATCTAGATGAGTAATTAACAAAACATTTTCGTTGTCAAAGTTTGAAGATATATCATACAAGAGATCTTGTATTCTTCTCTTAACCGAGGAAAATGATTCTACTCCTTTATCTTTTAAGGTAGAATCATCATCCAAATAAAAACTCAAAAAAAGATTTCCATACTTTTCAAGTATTTCATCATAATTATTTCCGGCTAATTTTCCTAAATCGATTTCGTATAATCGTTCATCTATTTCATACTTCAGATTTAAGACCTTGCCTACTATTTTTGCGGTTTCAATAGTACGAATAACAGGACTGGTATAAATCTTGGAAATACCTAATTTTTTTAGATATTGTGCAGTATCAGATACTTGTGTTTTACCTTCGTCAGTTAGATGAGATTCAATATGCCGACCAACCAGTATCCGTTTAACATTGTTTTCTGCTTGGCCATGACGCATAAATACTGCTAGATTCAATATTTGTAAAATTTTTAGATTATTGCATATTAATTTCTTTAAAAAATATTAATAGTATTTTTACTATGAATACATTTAAACCCTTCATATACCCATACTAGTTTGAAAATGAAGATTGGTATTATAGGTGGTACAGGTGGAATGGGTGAAGGTTTTGCGTTACGATGGACAGATAAACATGATATAATTATCGGATCTAGAAGCAAAGAAAAAGCTTCAGAAGTAGCAGAAAATTATAGTAAAAAAGCAAGAGAACATTATGGAGATAACATTAAGGGAGGTATTACAGGAGACGATAATTTTGAATTAGCAAAATATTCAGATGTTTTAATACTCTCTATACCATACGATTCAATCCATGAAACATGTACTAAATTAAAAGATATTGTGAGAGATGATTGTATCATAGTATCACCTATTGTTCCTATGTCTAGATCAGAAAATGGATTTGGATTTATTCCGCTAGAAGAAGGAAAAAAAACAGCCGGTGAGCTTGTTGCAGATTACTTTAAAGATAGATCCAAGATAGTTTCTACTTTCCATACAGTATCAGAAGTAAAATTAAGAAAAATTGACAAGAGATTTGAAGTAGATTCTTTTGTATGTGGAGATGATATGGAAGCAGTAAAAATTGTTAATGAGTTGATCTCTGAAATTGATGGTATGAGACCAATATATGTAGGACCTCTACACATGACATATCAGATTGAAGTTTTAACACCTTTGTTGCTAAATGGAGCAAAAAAAAATAAACTTAAGCATCCTAGTGTAAGACTCGTATAAAGATTAGTATAAAAATGAACTATAAGTTCAAAACAGATGAAGAGCGTAGACGGGGTAAGAACTGGATGTCTGCTATGGGCATCTTGTTTATTGTCATGGCAGTAGTTATTGCACTTCGAAATTTGTATTTTGTTACCACAGAATTATCATTTGAATTTTATCTAGATAATTATACTAATGGAGATATAACCAATGAAAAATTTGTTATAGCAATGATTTTAATTGGAGCTTTTTTATTGTATTGGGGTTATTTTAAAAAGAAAGAAGAATATGGTCCTCCTGATGAACACGAAAGAAGAAGATTCAATTCCTAAAATTTTATACCATCAATAATAGCAAAACCAAATATGGATAATAAAATTTAAAGAGATCTTTCCATTTCTTGTAATCGTTCAATCCGTTTTTCTATTGGCGGATGTGTAGAAAATAATTTAGATATAGACTTACCAGACATTGCCGGAATAATAAAAAATGCATTTAGACTTTGTACAGAACGTAGATCTTTTTGATTAACTTCCTTCATAGAACCACTTATTTTTAGTAGAGCTTGAGCTAGTTTCATAGGTTTTCCAGTAAGTTGAGCTCCACCTCTATCTGCAGAAAATTCTCTATATCTAGAAATAGCCCGAATTATGATAAAACTTACAATCCAAGTTACTATTGCAATAAGAAGAATAATAAAAATCCCACCAGAACTATTACCACGAGATCCTCCGTAACCTCTTCCGCCATACATAGACCCAAAGAAACTGTATTGTGCAAGATACCATGCAACTGTAGAGAAAAGACTAGCTAACGTCAAAACGGTGACATCTCTATTTTTAATGTGGGCTAATTCATGTGCTACTACACCTTCTAATTCTTCTTTATCGAGAATTCTCATTAATCCTGTTGTAACCGCTACTAAGGAACTATTGTGGCTTTTTCCAGTGGCAAAAGCATTTGGAATATTTGTATTCATAACAGCAACTTTAGGTTTTGGTAGATTACCTCGTTTAGACAATATCTCCACGATTTCATGTAGTTGCGGATATTGTTCTTTTGAAACTAATTTAGCACCTGAACTCCATAAAACAATTCTATCAGAAAAATACCACTGTGCAAGTATCATTATACCTGCCATCATCATCAATGGTAAAAATCCTACTCCAAAATAATATAACACACTAAGAAAAATAAGATATAATATAGTAAGTGCGGCAAAACTGAAGATAATTCTAAAAGTTAATTGATTATCTCGCTTGTAAATAAAAGGTTGATTATTTTTATGATCCAATTTAATAAATTAATTAGAAAAACTAGTTTTTATTATTTGCTTATTGCTTTGATATATGTTTCTAATTTATTCATAGCGTCTTCAAGAATATTCTCTGATGGTAAGTAAACTATTCTAAAGTGACCAGCACCGAATTGAGAACCAAAACCAGAACCATGTACAGTTAATATTCCTGTATTATTTAATAAATCAATTACAAACTTTAGATCATTATTTTTATAATTTTCTAAACCTATTTTTGGAAATACATAAAATGCTCCACGTGGTAATGTACATGATATTCCAGAGATGGAATTAAGACGTTTAACAACATAATCACGTCTACGTTTTAATTTGAAAACCATGCTTTGAATATGATCTTGTGGTCCCCTCAACGCATTAACTGCAGCGTATTGAACAGGTAGATTTGTTGAAATTCTAACTCTCGCTAATTTTGGGACGTTATTACGAAAATCATCTAATTTTGATGAACTGTTATTAATACACAAATAACCACAACGCCAACCGCTCATCAAGTAAACTTTAGAAAAACCATTAAGTAAAATTACGGGAAGATCTTTTGCGACAGAACCAATGCTTGAAAATGTATCATCAAATATTATCTTATCATATATCTCATCACATATTATGTACAGATCATATTGAGCTGCTAGTTCGGTAATTTCTTTTAGATGTTTGAAAGAAAAAACTTCTCCTGTTGGATTATTCGGATTAATAATACAAATTGCGGTAGATCTCGGAGATATTTTTCTTTTTAAATCTTCAAGATCGGGACTGCCGTCATGATTTATTTTAAATTCTACTGGTTTACCACCATAAAATTTTACATAAGATGCATATGGAGGATAATATGGTCCAGGCATAAGGACTTCATCACCAGGATTAAGTATAGATGCCATAGTCATATCTAATGCTTCAGACACACCATTGGTCACCAAAACATCATCATCACTTATACTTAGACCTTTAGTTTTTTCTTTTTCAACGATAGCATGTCTTAATTCAGGTAACCCTTCAGAATCAGTGTAATAATTTTCATCAGATAAAACTGCATTGACTAATGCTTTTTTAATATGGTCTGGGGTGTGAAAATCATATTTAACTGGATCTCCAATATTAAGATAGATTATTTCTTTACCATGTTTTCCATATTCTCTAGCATGAACAATAATATCGCGTATAGCATATTCTACATTCGATATTCGATCAGATATTTTCAATAAATAGATAATCGAAGAGTTACCTAGATAAAGTATTCTGAGAAAGTACATGGAGTAAATGTAATTTATATTGCCTGATCTAAATTAATGTAAATTTAGGGCTCGTAGCGTAGTCAGGATATCGCGGCGGTCTTCGGAACCGCAGGCCGTGGGATCGAAGCCCTCCGAGCCCAATTTGACAACGACGCTTAAATGCAGCCCATGTGTATTAACTATTGATTAATTTTTGTATCAGAACTATGAGCAACAGCCACAACAACAGTATGATATTTCTAAAAAATTTGTGGATGATCCATATGAATCATTTTCGTACGCATTAAAAGCACCAGAAACAAAGAGACAATACCCAAAAAGATTGAAAGTCATTTTTAATTACTTAGTATCTATAAATGAATTAAAAAATGACAAATTAGAAGAACAATGTAAAGAAGTAGTTTTAAAAACATTACAAGATTCTCATTGGCTAACATCTTCTATTATGAAATTCATAATGTTTCAAAAAGAAAGGATTGCAAGAAAGGAAATCGTTGCAATTACTGCGCACAATTACATTAGATCTTTCAAATTGTTCATAGATATGAATTTTGACGTGCCTCCTATAAACTGGAAAAAGATTACAAGAGGGTTACCATCGGGAAGAGAAGCTGCAAATGATAGAGCACCAACTAGAGAAGAAATTCAAAAGATAATTGAATATCCAGATAGACGAGTAAAAGCATTAATTTTGTGTATGGTTTCTGGCGGATTTCGATTAGGTGCATGGGATTATTTAAAGTGGAAACACGTAATTCCCATTAAAAATGATAATGATGAAATAATCTCTGCTAAAATGGTAATTTATTCAGGAGAAATAGAAGAATATTTTTGTTTTATAACTCCAGAAGCATATAATGCATTAAAAAATTGGATAGATTACAGAAGCGATGCAGGTGAAGAAATAACTGGAGAATCATGGTTGATGAGAAATATGTGGCAAACGACAGAATTTATGTATGGTGCAAAATGGGGTCTAGTAAAATATCCTAAAAAATTAGAATCTATTGGAATAAAAAGTCTGATAGAACGTGCGATAAAATCTCAAGGTGTAATAAAAAAACCATTATCAGAAAATAAAAAGAGAAGAGAATGGAAATCAGTTCATGGATATAGAAAATATTTTAAAAGTCATGCCGAACAATTTATGAAATCAATACATGTGGAGATGCTTCTAGGACACAATATTGGATTATCAGGTTCATATTATAAACCAACAGAAAAACAAATTTTAAATGACTACTTAAATGCAATTAGTGTGCTTACTATCTACAATGATAGTAATCCAATTTTAGAAAAAGAAGTTAAAGAATTGAAGGAAAGAAATGAAAATAATGAATATATTATCAAATCAAAACTTCAAGAAAGGGATGATGCTATTAAAGTTTTATCTGACCAAATTATGAAATTAATGAATGATATTGATGAATTAAAGATATCGAAATAGACACAAAAAGATTAAAGATTTTTTATTAGGATATATTATCTTACAAAATATGCGTATCCCGAATCAAATAATCTCTTAATATCTTTAACAAGTTCTGAAAGTTTTTTATCCTCAATAATACATTTCATTGGTTTCCCTCCAAAATTATCCAAGAGTAAATCAATAGTCTTCTGACCTGTAGATTCTTGTAAATCTTCAAAAAGTTGAATGCCAGTTCCGATTATATTAACTAGTGAAGTTGTCAATGACCTGATCTTCCTATAAAGCAAATTATCTAAAGAATTTAGTTCTGAGTAGATATAATTAAGTGGAAATGGTGGTTCTTTCACTATTTTTGTTGGATCTTTCTCTAATTCCATATCTAATAATTCAGGATCATATGTATTGTGTTTTGATTTTAAATAGTAATTATAAGTGAAATCAAAGTCTTTAATATTTAAGGGTTTTAATCGCATAGATAAATTTGATTTGTATTTTTCTATTTCTTCAATTATATTAGGTTCTACACTGCGTTCATCTAAATATATCATGTATTTTTGAATAATATTATCTGGAGGTAAAATGTCTCTTATTAGATGGTCATATTTAGATAGATGATTCTGTATTTCTGAGCACCTATTCTTGATTAAAGAACAACATTCAACAACATAATCAGACAAATACATATCTATTACACGTGCTTTAGTACCCCGATCAGAAAATGAGTCTATAGTTTTCTCTTCAAAATATTTTAAAAGCAGGGATTGTATTACAATATTATTTTTATTTTTTTGAATAAGATCTATATCCAGAGGCAAAAAGTTGCTAAAAAGACTAGTTATTCCATATGATGTAATTTTGAGCGGTTTGGCTCCTTTATCAAAATTTCCAATTACAGGTTGTATCAAATCCAGTTCTTTGAGTCTTTTTATTCTTTTATGGATATTCTTGTAAGAAATAGACCTAGTGAATCTATTTTTATCCTGAAATTGCTTGAAAATATCATATGTGGATTTATGTTCATCCATCGAAAAATAATACAAAATTTCTTTTTCTACACTTCCTAGTTCTGTAGGTCTATATGTAGAAAGTAACGACATATACTCTATGAGGTGCATATGGGTATAGCTATGGGCTTGTCTTATATATTACTTTGTGAAAAAAGAGACAATGATTAACAATAATAACAAATTAGAAAATAAAGAAAAGGTCAATAAAAAGGAAATTATTAGAACTTGGCTTACAGGAACTCATTCATGCACATTGATAATACCTCGTGATTTCGCAAAAAAATACGGATTAGATGAACCAAGTCATGTTGTGGTAGAAGGAGTATCTGAGGGGATACTAATTAAAAAACTCAATATTTAAGAAAGAGGTATATGATTTGACCTTAAAAATTGAGGATTTATCTTCCGAAAATACTGAAATTGAATTAATATCAACTTCAGAAGCATTGCGTGAAACCTTCGGCACTTATGAAGTTCAAGGTATAATCATGGGTATTTCAAAAATTTTCAACATGATTTCAAAAGTTATTTTCTATTGTGATGAATGTAGTAAACTTAATGAATTAACATTTCCATATCCAGAATCTAGAATTTCATATTCTGATAAAAGATGCAAAACATGTAATAAATTTATTAAAAATGATCCAAATCCTGACTTTAAAAAGGCTGTAATTGTTGAGCTGCAAGATACTGAAACTTTTAATGATATTGATATACTGCCTGTATTTTTATTCGATAAAAATACTGTAGGAATCAGAGTTGGAGAAACAGTAATAGTAAAAGGAGATATCAGAATATTAAAAAACAATAAAAAAAGATATTTTACTTATCTATATGCGAAATCTATACAATATCTAAACCGAGAAGATCTAACATTAACCAAATTAGATGTAGAAGCAAACAAAAGATTTGTTTCTCTAAAAGGACAAAATAACGTAATAGACGAACTTGTTTCATTATTTGATCCTTCTATTGTAGGCTATGAGCAGGTGAAAAAAGGATTATTGTATTCCGCAGTTAATACATCTAATGAAATATCTAATAAATCTCAACGTTTACATGGAGTATTAATTGGCGATCCAGGACTTGCGAAAACACAACTTTTGAAAAGAGCAACAGAATTAGTTCCCGGCAGTAGCAAGGAAAGTGCACAGCACTCTTCTGGAAGAACTTTGACTGCAATTGTAGACAAATCCGATGATAATACTTTTCTAAGACTAGGAGCAATACCTATGGCAAGAGGCGCCATCTGTGGATTAAACGAATTATCTAGAATGCATTTTGAAGACCAGGCACAATTATTGGATGTAATGGAAGAAGGAGAATTTACAATTAATAAACATGGAATTCATGCTAGAATACGTTCCCCTACTACAATTTTAGCATCTGCAAATCCAATTAATAAATCAAAGTGGAAAGATAGTGATAAAGTCGATCTAAATGAATTTCCCATTTTGGAACCAATAATTGACAGATGTGACTTGATATTTGTATTCAAATCCAGGAAGACCAAAGAAGAGATAGACGAATTTGCAGATAAATTATCTAAAGTTGAAGACAAAAAAGATAAAGGAAAAATTCCAGATTATACAATATTTTTAATGAAATATATACGATATGCAAAACAATTCAACCCAATTTTAAAAGAAGAAGCAAGAATAATGCTAACAGAATTCTATAAAGAAATAAGTATCAGAGATTTTGGTTCTCCCAGAATATTAATAACATTATTCAAATTAGCTAAGGCAATATCTAGATTAAAACTAAAAAATATCGTCGATGAAAATGATGCAAAAGAAACTATGGATTTCTACAATGTTATGTTACTTGATTTTCAGAAAAGTGTAGTTCTTTCCCAATCTCCAAAAGAAATTGCATATAACGAATGTATATCATTATTAGTAGAAATTAAAAACATCGGTGGAATTACATTCGAAGAATTAATAGAAAAAGTTTGTAAGAAAAACGGACAAATTGCAAATTATCTTGGATATAATAATAACAAACAATTACGGATACGAAATAATAAGAAAGTCAGAAATATCTATGAAATGCTATTAAATCATACAAATATCAAACTAATGCAAGAAAAGCCGGTAGTACTACAATGGCGATGTGACCCATGTGACCCATGTGACCCAACCAAAAAAGAAAAGAAATTGAATTCAGATACTTTCTCTGGTTCTGAAGACAAAATCGAACCTAATAATGATTATAATAAATCACGTATTTACGAAGGAAATAATGAAATAACACCAAATAATACTAATGATAACCAATATGACAAAAGTAAAGAATTAGAAAATAATCATAAAACTAATTCTAAAGCTACGGCACATGGGTCACATAGGTCACATGATGAAACCAGATTATGGAAGTGTTATTACTGTCCAATAGAATTCAATACTAGAGAAAAATATGAAAAACATTATATAAATAATCATCCAGGAATGCCAGTAAGACCATATCAAAAATGGATTAAAACAATGAAAGAAGATGGTGTAAATAGAGTCTGAGAGATATACATGTGGATAATCATATTTAATCATACAATTACAAAATTTGAAATGGATAAATTTAAGAAATTAGTATAAAATTACAGGTACAAATATGTTAATGAAAATAATATTATTATAAAAAATAGATGAATGAGTATAATGATTTCAGAAAATGAACGAGTTTTACTTCAAAGATTAATTCTTTATTCAGAGTTGTTTAATCTTACTATAGATGAAACTTTAAATTATATAAAAGAAAAACTTGGAAAATCTATCGCAAAAAGAACATATTATTATTATAAAAATAAATTCCATATCAAAAAATACAAAAACATTATAGAGTTGTATTCTGCACATGGAGAATTATTAATAGATTATTATAATGATGTTGACGATATAAAATACTATCCAGATTTAATGCTTCTCAAAAGATATTTTGTTGATTATTATGCAGAATTAAATAAAGCGAGTATCAATTCCTTTTATTCATTACTAGATTTTGGTTTTGCTTTACAAGCGTCAGAAAAAAAATATGAAAACATTCCTTTAGGCGCGACAGTAAGGGAAGAATTTATTCATTGCTGCAAATCATATTGCAATTTAAAACATGGTCCATATTATTATGCATATTGGAGAGATAAAAAATCTAAAAAGTTGAAGAAAAAATATCTTGGAAAATTTGATCCACGTGCTAACGCCAGTAAAGAGATCCTGCATTTAAC
Source organism: Nitrososphaeraceae archaeon (assembly GCA_050043595.1). Lineage (GTDB taxonomy): Archaea > Thermoproteota > Nitrososphaeria > Nitrososphaerales > Nitrososphaeraceae > TH1177. The sequence continues at coordinate 31,574 of JBNAIF010000220.1, forward strand.
AAATCAGATATTTCCTGTCATACTATCTACTCTAAGAATTTATCTCAAAAACGATTCAATTGAAACATATTAAATAAAACATTAGAATCTCTTGCAATTAACAAAAAAAACTTATGTAACAATTGAAATTATTGCCTAGATATTTGTCGTCTATTTTTTATTTACTATGTATTCAATAATTGATAATTGTACATTATTTTTAATATGTTTATTGTGTTAATTAGATAAATTAAAAAATATAGATTCTTTAATCTTGTAAAAGTATTTTAAATTATATCATATAAAATATATGACGGTCAAAAAGTTATATAAATAAAATTTAGTATTATTTTATTAATGTATTGATATGTAAAATTTGAAATATATGTTTAAAGATAAATAAACAAATCTAATCACATTATTTCATCTTATCTAAAACAAATTGTATTTGAGAATATTTAAGATAAAAATCACAAAATGAATCGAAATCATTATTATCATAAACATTATTCATTTTTGATTGTAGAATTTTCAATTCTTTAACTGTTCATTATATTATGTCATGTTTTTTGGATTTAATTAAATCCTTTAACTCCCCTATTTACTGAATTTCACTAAATTTATTACTTTACATCATGTGATTTAATGAAATCTAATAAAAAATGTTTTGAATTAGCTCAAGAATTATCTATAAAATAAAAAATACCAGTTATATTAAATAAATAAATTTTGCAAAAATATTAAAAATAACTAATTTTATTTTAATATTGATGATTACAAGTTTAGTTATTGCAGTTATTGCTGGTGTAATTATTTCAAGTATTGGTTTTGCATATGGAATAGAAGCGAACAGTGATTTCTTAGAATATGAAGATATATGGCTTAAAATTAATATATTATATCCTAATAATTGGTCATATTCTCAAGAAAGTTCGGGATTTAATCTTATAGGCTGGAATCAAGTTACTTTTACGCCACATGAAATATTAGAACAAGATAATCAGACGACTATCGCAGGCTTATTAATTGAACTAGATAAAAATACATATGGAAATCCAACTTTAAAAATATATGAAAATGCAATGATAGATGAAATTGAAACTGCTTTCAACATTAAGGAATCTTCATTAAATATTACTGATTTTGAATTAGCAGGTAATGATGCTAGGAAATTGACTTTAAAACAGCCTAATGGACACATGGCAGATATAATAATATCAATACATAATGGTAATGCATATAGGATAGGATATGGTGCATCTCCAGAAATTTACGATAAGTATTTACCAGTTGTTAATAAAATGCTAGATACTTTTGAATTCACAAATTAGTTACCATAATACATTAATTTCTGTCCAGACAGTGGAGACAAATTTGTATATGATATATAAGAATAATTTTTTGTTGTATTGATTTTTTGAATAAATACAAAATTTAAACAAAATCCATTAAAAGAACGTTGCCGCATAATTTTTACAAAATAATCTTAAATCATACATATTACTTCCGACCTCATAACAATTATATCTCGTTTTTAGCAGAAAAAAACACCTTTGCTTAAAACATAATTTAATTCGAGAAGTGGTAGAATTAATTTCAGATGAACCGAGAATTAGAGGTTTATAAAAAAATTTATTTATTATTATTGTTATTGCCTAAATTGAACTATGTTTTTACTATATGCTCGTCATCATAATTTTTTTATTTTCTATATCTAATTGTCTACACTCCATATTTCCTTCTTCTTCATAGTAAAAAGAACAAACTTTAACCATTTTTTCATCTTTTAGAACTAGAATATCAATTCCAATTGTTCGTCAAGCCAAAAACATTCTTTTGACATAAATTGTTTAATTTATTCTATTTATGTAAATAATCTTATTTATGAAAATATATAAATCAACATAAACCTCTCTAGAATAAATTCATTTGATAATTTTTGGTATATAATTTCAACACTAATACATTTGTAAATAAATATCAAAATAACAAAAGATATTACGATTAAAGAAAGAGTAAGAAATAAGATTGAGTAAAGATAAAAAATACATTGAATTATTAGTAGATTTTTTAAAGGAAAAATATCAAGGAGTCTTATTTACTCAAAAAACTCCTAAATCTCCATGGATTGAATTTCCAAACTCTAACTCTAT
>JBNAIF010000221.1:0-2514 GCA_050043595.1 Nitrososphaeraceae archaeon
GGGATAAAATGATAATTTATCAGGTTGGCAGTTCTAGTTCCGAAATAAGTGAAATTCTTGAGGTTGATTTCAATGATTCAGTTGATTTGAAGAGTGGAATTATATTTGTAAAGGGGAATAAAGTTGTTTATGAAGAAAGTGTGACGTATAACCCAGATAAACCAAATAAATTTTCTTATTATGTTGGTAGTATTTTTGGCGAAGAAAAATATGGAGTTTTTACACCTGATAATGCTATTTTTGAAGGTGTGAAAACCAAATCTGATAATGAAACTTTATATCAATTAATACCACTCAATGAATCAGAAAAAAATTAGTTTATTATTGAAGTAATCTCATTATGAGCAAATTATTAAAAAAACGGAGTCTTGGAATGGTGAAGTTGTAGGAATCATCACACTCCTATATTTGTACCTATAAATCCAAGTATTCCAACTGTACCAAGTTTTAATCCGATACCTATACCAATTATGCCATAAGGGAGGAAATCATGAGTATTTTTGATGAATTACAAAAAGAATTAGAAAGAACTAATATAACAGAATTTGAAATCCTCAATTTATCAATAAATGGAGTTCTAACTATTATAGGGAGTTTTGATTCTAGTTATAATCATGACATAGAAATCTATATAAAAAATCCAAGTTATATCTCGTTACCTAAATATTTTGAGTACCCAACTTTTAGGAGAGCTACAGAACAGGAAAAACAAGATTTGGAAAGAGAAAGATTATTTTCTAATGGTATAGATGGTACTGTTATATGTGTAGAATTAGATAAAGCTTTAGATGAAGCTTTTGAAAAACACTACATTATAGCAGAGGATTTTTCATATAAATTTGGTGTAGTATATCATTATAAACGTGATAATCTAAAAGAAGGTGAACGTATAGCCGAATGGATTGAATAATACTTAATAATTAGAAACCGTGTCAATAGGCAACAGCTGATATTAGACACAGTTTCTAATTATAATTAACAAGTACAAACATTATATGAATCAAGAAATATAATAACTAATCTATTTAATAATCGAACAAAAAGTAGGAATGTTTACAAGATTTTGAAGAGGTAATATTACAATGGATAAAATAATATATTTGAATTCAAAATATCAAAGCTAAAAGAAGATGGCACAATAATTTTAAAAATAGCTTAGATAATAATACTCCAGTTATCATGGTTAAATGGATATAAAAAAGGTCGATTTGAGTTTCACTGGGTAACAATAACAAAATTAGAAGAGAATAAAGAAACTTGTAAAACTAAATTAACAGTTTCAGATTGGGGAGAAGAAGATACCATTAATGATTTTAAAATATATTGGTCTGATCATGGTAATGGATTATTAGAAAATAGGTGGTTAACAACTTTTAATTAATAATTTGCATTTGAGAGGTGATTAGTTGAAAATCCAAAAAGTATTATTATCTTTAATAGTTATATTATCTTCAATTTTAATTTTAGGTATAAAAGTTCATTTTAACAATAAGAATAATTTTAAACTAACTAACTATAATGAATTTAAAAAAGAATTAATGCAAAAACATAAAGAAATATATAAGGTAGAATTATCATATTGGCATATAGGAGTAGATATTATAATTTATACGAATAATGCAATACCTTATAATAAACAGATGGATATATTTAATAATTCAAGAAGATATTTAATAGATAATTATAATGAAATAGATGATTTTTTCATAAAAAAAAATAAATTTTGTAGTGAATTAACTGTTACGATATCACCAAAAGAATTAAAGGGAACATATATATCCTCTAATTATTACACATTAAAAGATCATAAATTAGATTATTTTAAGACATGGTACTATTATGATATTTCTACCCATAAAACAACCCAATTTATTTGCGATGACAAAGGTGTTGAAAGAAAGTATCCTAATGTTAAAGAAGAAATAAGCAGGAGAGAGAATGTTGATGAATAATGTTATAATCTCTTAATTATATGACATATACTAGTAACAAATAATAATTATATGCTACAAATAACATTATAGACAACTAAATAAATTAAAGCATGAAGAAGGTTATATTATAGAGTTTAGCTGTATAATACTATCTTCTAAGTCATTTGATTTTAAGTTATATATTATGAACTCTATATTCTCTTAAAATATTAGCTATTAATGTTAGTAATAAGGTGAATTAATATCCCTGACGAGAGTAATATAAGAAAGGTTTTGGGTAGTCAATATATATTTGATGATGGAATCATATCTAAATATCTTATTGCTAGTAAAACAACTATAAAGACTAAGAGGTGTAAGAATGTATTCTATGAAGCAAATAGAAATAGATAAAGTTTTAAAAGATAAAATGAAGATACAAGATATCATCTGTGATAGTATGATAGACGATATTATAATACTCTTTGGAAATGATATAAATCAGATAAGCATCACATTTAAGGAATGTTACAGATTTAAGATATGGAAAGATATACAAAAAGATAAATATATATATAAAGACATTACTATAAGTGGATTA
>JBNAIF010000222.1:0-2630 GCA_050043595.1 Nitrososphaeraceae archaeon
AATCATTGGTTTATTATTATCGTTATCGAACTTCATATTCTTTGTTCTTATTCAAATCTTAAATCACCACCTTTATTTATTTCATATAGATCTTGTCTTCATAACACAATTTCCAATTTTTACCAGGTTAAGATTTTATAATTGGATCACCTGTTTCTTATGTCTTATACAATGTTTGTTGAGTGCAGAATCACAACCACCTACATGTCCCAAGAAAGACAAGGAACTAAGTGAATTCGATCAGAACCAATTTTTTTCACAATCTGGGCAACTTTTGATATTTCCTTTTATATTTTCATTGATTTTGCTACGATGTATGAAACTATTATTATTTGCCTACTATTTGAGATATTTATTGTTCTTCATTTCTTAAATATCAAAAGACGATACTTACCAAGTAATTTTTAGAATATAAATCTGATAATAATCCATATCCTATCTGCTTAATCACAAGAACTATATTTATATTTCTATTTTACGTAACTAAGATTATATTTTCTGAGGTTCTAGTCTTACTCAAATAATCATAAAATTCTAGTAATAATTGAGAATTTTCTTCATTCTCTAGTTTTCTTACTTTAGTGTATCTTTGAATTTTATAGGCATTTTTTATAAACCTCCTCCTCTTTCAACACTATATACACTGAACTAGTATATGAGCCCAAGTGTTTAATGGGCTTGGATGATAGTAAATTGTTTTTGATACAAATTTATAGTTACAATATATGTGAAACTAATGCATATTATCAACTTAATCCATATAATGATAGACCTTATTTTCATAGATCTAGTAATAGAAATAGTTCTCAAAGACGGATTATCAAGAGAAATAGAAATAATAAAAACTGAAGCAGCAAAACAACAACATCCAAAAATTATTGATAATGTTGTAAATTCACTGGCTGCTCAAGACGTCCAAGCAGAAACTCGATATAATAAAAAGAGAAGAGGACGTTCTATATGATTAATTGTATATAATATTATTACAAGTGGAATTGAGAGTTTATACCATATTTAGATGAAAAGAGAGTGATATCTACGTTCTCAGTTCGAGTGTTATTAATCATTGTTACCAAAACCTGTATTAAAATCTCCCGAGTTAAAGAAACCTGTATTTGAACTTCCAGAGTTAAAGAAACCTGTATTTATATCTACAGTGTTACCCAAATCAAAACTCTCATTACTGATACCAATGAGCCCATCTCCAGTGAGACCAATACCTATATTATTATTTCCAGTGTTACCAAATCCTATATTATTATTTCCAGTGTTACCAAATCCTATATTATTATTTCCAGTGTTACCGCTACCAAAATTATCATCACTAGCACCAACTAGCCCATCTCCAGTGAGACCAATACCTATATTCCCATTTCCATTGTTAAAGTGACCGATATTATTATCTCCAGAATTAAAAAATCCTATATTATTATCTCCAGAATTAAAAAATCCTATATTATTATCTCCATTGTTACCAAAACCAAAGTTCCCGCTTCCAGTGTTACCAAAACCAAAATTCTCATCTCCCTGACTACCCAAAGCAAAACTCTCACTACCAATACCTATCATACCATCTCCAGTGAGACCAATGCCTATATTTCCATCTCCCGTATTACCAATCCCTATATTCCCATTTCCATTGTTACCAAAACCTATATTATCAGTACCACTGTTATCAAAACCACTATTTCCTCCTACTTCATTTCTTTTACTGTCTGCTTCTGGGAAACTTGATGGATAGTAATATTCTTCATCGAAATATTCATCTTCATGATAATATTTGTCGTTTTCGTAATACATGTCATCGTAGTCCTGTGCATTGACTATCGAAGTTGCAGGAATAAGCAACATCATAACACCAAAAATTAGAATACTAAATACTCCAATTCTACTTTTGGACATGTTACCAAATGTAGAATATTGTATATATGAGATAGGTAGGAACAATCTCTACTATTAATCCCTACTTTCTATCTTGTAGAAGTATATCTATACTATCTTACTATGAAAAGTCTTGTACAAAGTTCTATTGAAATATTCAGAATAATCTTTTTCTATACTATCTTGATTTTTTAGATTACTTTTGATTGACTTTTAAAAATTAGTTTTATTTTTTATTTACAGAATAGATTATTCATAACTCTGATTAATTATTAACTAAATGGGCTCCAACTAAATTGGAAAACTTTGAAGGTTTAGAGTATTGCACATAGTTAGGATCGGTAACATAATATAATAAGTTTTTCTTATACAAAGCGAACCTCTGGAAAAGTAGTTCGGATGGGTTGGAAGAACATACGTAATTATTATGAATATAAAGAAAAAGTAGGTCAGGCAGAATTAGTAGAAGAAGGAGACAAGAATAGTAAAATAATTATTTTCCATTCTATTATTCAAATAATCTTGAATAATAATCTTTTTATGCAATTATAATAAATACTTGTTAATGAGTGTAAACACTTCAGTTTCTACATTTCTTAATGGAGATATAGTATCAAAGTATATGAAAATAGCAACTCTAGAACCAGGAATAGGATTTGTAAAAATAAAAAATGGTAATTTTACTCTTAACCCATCTAATGAACCATCTATTTGTGAATGTACAGTTCCATGTGAATAAATCAAAAATA
>JBNAIF010000223.1:0-7889 GCA_050043595.1 Nitrososphaeraceae archaeon
CAATAATTTATGAACTACTTGTAAATCCTAAATTAAGTAGATCTAAAATCAGTGAATTTTATAATGAAAAGTACACATTTTTCAAACTAAATGAAATGTGTTAACTATCAATATATTTAATCGAATTCTTAAATATATTATTACAAATTAAATTAAAATTAGTAATTATGTTTCAAACAATACAAACTCATCCAGAATTTCCCCTTTGTTTGTGTGAAATTCTCCCACAAGTATTTTGCCATCATGTTCTATTGCAATATTTAAAAAACCATATTCACTTTCTTGAATTACATGATACTCTGAATTTTGTTTAACTTTATCAAGTTTGTCTCCACCAGTACCAACTGTCAAAAATACAATTCCATCAGTTGGAGGATATACATACTTATTAGTACTAGTAATAATAGGTTTTACATTAGTTGCTTCAAATTCTTTTTCTTGTTCATTATATGAAAGTGGATAAGTTCTTTCATAATATTGATTATGGCTCGATATGACTAGATCAACATCATATTCTTGAAAGAGTTCGTGATATATTTGTCGTAATTCCTTTGCTAAATCCTTTTCTTGGTTTGTTGAATATAATGGTTTATGTTGATGGATTATTATCCAATCTATATTTTTATTTTCTGACGTTTTTTCCAAATCACTTTTAATGAATTCATATTGCTTACTTCCCTCTCCAAATGGATGTTCAGTAGATAGACTTATGAAATGTACATTTTTAAAGTCATGAGAATAATAAGGATCACTTAACTCGTGATATTCTATTATCTCTTTATAAATATTTGAAAATTCTGCATCATGATTTCCAATTGCTATACGCATCTTATCTTTCAATGGTTCTGATATTTTTTTCCAACATTCAGCTGATTTAACTTTCTTTACATGATCACCAGTAGTGATAATTACTTCTGGATTTATAGAACTAATTTGCTGTATAGTTTTTTCCGTTTCTTTATTGCAATAAAAATCACCTACTGCAATAAAATTATGTGTTCCAAAAGCTAAAGTCACATCTTGTTCTATTGATTTTAGATATTCTTTATTATCATATACGAAATCATTTTTCATGTCAAATGGTTCTAATTCTTGAATATTGAATATAGATAAATTATCAACAATATATAATATAGAAAATAAACTCATTATGCAAACAAGAGAAATTAAAACTAGGTATATTTTATTATTTTTATTATTTTTCATTCCAAGTCACATTTTAAATATAATTAGATAAATAAAAATATTCTCAATATATTAATGTACTATTTTTATTAAACATTGTATCTATTTTATATACTGGATTGTAATATGAATGATCTTCCTATTATATTAGTACTAATTAAAATATAATAACATTTAGAAAAATTAGTAGAAAGATTATCATATAATAAAATACTCGAACAAAAAATACTTTTTTATTTATTAAACATTTTCTCATAAAAATAGTAATTACAAGTAAAATAGATTTTATAAAAAAAAGAAATCTTTCTACTTTACTAGTTAAAAAATATCTTAGTTATCAAGATCAAATTTTATTGAACCAATTTCTTTCGTACTTCTAGACTAAGCCTATCAAATCCAATAACTAATGCTAATAACACCAATAACGCCATTGCAACTTTATCGAGATTAAATGATTGCAAATAAAGAAAGAGGTAAAATCCGATCCCTCCTGCGCCAACTAATCCCAAGATTGATGCGTGTCTAATATTGTAGTCAATCATAAAAAAGAAATTGTTGACAATATGAGGCACAAGTTGCGGTAGTATTGCATGTGTAAATATCTGAGTATTATTAGCTCCAACTGCTACTACTCCTTCCACGGTGTCCATGTCAATTGATTCTATTGCTTCATAGTATAGTTTCCCTAAATATCCTAAAGTGTAAAAAGTAAGTGCTAAAACACCACTAAATGGTCCCAATCCTACAGTTATAACAAATATAAGCGCCCAGACTAGACTTGGAATGGTACGTACCACCATAAGATATGTTCTTGTCACTATAACCAAAGGCTTTGGTGAAATATTGCTTGACGCCATAGCTGACAGAGGGATTGCAAGTAAGGTACCAAAAACTGTTCCCACAATAACCATTTGTATTGTTTCAATAGCTGATTCTAATAGCGTGGGAGCTACCGAAACATCTGGAGGATATAGTTGATATAGAAAATCTAAAAGTTGAGGTGCTCCATCAGTAAGTTTATCAATAGAAAAACCTACTCCGGTAAACGCCCATGAAAATACGATAATAACCAATAAAATGATAATAATCGATTTAACTGATCTATTAGAAAATAGATTTAATAATATCTTTTTCAAGTTCGTTTACAGATCCATCATATTTTATTTGACCGTTTTTTAATAAAATAATTCGTTTAGCATATTTAAATGCAATCTCAACATCATGTATTACAAATACTACAGTTTTTCCATCTTCCTTATTTGCATTATGAAGAATTTCAAGGATATTTTTAGCAAGTGAACTATCTAGACTTGCCATAGGTTCATCAGCCAGTATTATTAGTGGTTCTTGAGCTAAGCATCGAGCTATTGCAACCCTTTGTTGTTCACCGCCACTAAGTCTTTTTACTGGGACATTCTTTCTATGCATTAATCCAACTTTGGAAATAGAATCCAGTACTATTTTTTTATCATTTTCTGGATATTTGCGAAGAATAGAAGATATCTTACTTAAGTAACCTAACCTTCCAACCATAACATTCTCAAAAACATTTAATTCTTTGATGAGTTTGAATTGCTGAGGGATATATCCTAGCTTTCTCCGAAGTACAAGTTTTTGCTTTTTCTTTAGAGAGAAAAAATTGATGTTGTTGAACATAACACTATTCTGAAACGGTTTGATTAGTCCTGCAATCACACGCAGCAAAGTAGACTTTCCAGCTCCACTTTGTCCTAATATTGCTATCATATCACCTTTTTTTATTTCAAGTTTAATATCATCCAAAATCAATTGCTCTTCTGATGCTTTGACTGAAATACCATTTAGTTTAATATCAAGCCTGGAATTATGATCATAGTTTATAACCTGTGTACTTGGACGAGATTTTAATAACATATTCTATTCTCTAAATATGTGGAATTTTAGTAATGTTAAGTGCGGTTTCCAAACTCTTCAAATGTTTTTGATGATCTACAGGTACATATTCAGTTGCACCAAATAAAGCACTATCTAACAATTCAGGTTGTTCTTTCCTTAAATCCACCATAGCTTTTTCAAATTGTACAATTAATTCTTGTGGTACTATGTCTGTTTTGTAGACAACACTATGTGTTGGTACCGGGCCAAAACTTTCAATAACTTTTATTTGTTTTTGTTGTTCTGGAGTTAGAAATGTGAAAACAGCCCAGTCATCACCTGCAGCAACATCCACTTCTCCATTTAGTAATGCATTAAGAGATTGTTGATAACCGCCACTAAACAAGATATTACTGAAAAATTCATGTGGGTCCGCTCCTTGTGTTAACAGATTTTGTTTAACAAGTTCAGCTACAGGAAATAAGTATCCTCCTGTTGAAAGAGGTCCAGAAAATGCTACGGACTTGTCACTCATATCTTGTAATGAATTAATATCTGTCCTTTCTTTTAGTGTCCAATATTGACTCAAATATGATGTTCCTTGTATTTCTTTCCCTCCCGTTGTATTGAATGGTCTAAGATCTGCCATAAATGCTACAACATTACCATCATTTTGTTCATGTGCTAAAAGAGCTGGCCTACTACTCATGAACGCTATGTCCGTGGATCCTGTCTTTAATGAAGCTAATGTTGTGGTATCATCTATTGGATAAAATAATTCAACATCAATTCCAGTCTTGTTAGAAAAATAGTCTTGAAGTGATTCTTTCTGTGCATCAAATTTACTTGTATCTCCTTGTGGCACAACAGCTACGACCAGTTTATCTTTATCTTGATCATTTTGTTGTTGTCCTTCAGCTTCTAAAATTTCTGGAAGTATTCCTACAATAACTCCATATAGAATTGTGCATACTATTAGATTCATCCATAATTTATTCATATATACATAAAAGATAGACCTAATTTATAAATGTAGACATACTTATAAAAGTTAGACATGTCTAACATACACATACCATGTTTTTAGTTCAAAATTTATAATCTGTTAAATTTGAGATTCAAATTTAACATATTCAAGTAATAATCATGATAGATGGCATAGATGGTTTTGATATATAATTTGAGTTTGATGATGTTATATTGATATTATTACATATCATACTGATTGTATTAACTAATATTCCAAAAAATCAAAGTTCCAATACCATCTATTCATATAAAAGAAATATTTCAAAAATCCGAGTAGAAGCATTAGAACAACTTGATAAATAAATTAAATATGAAATGGTAGTGCTCTAAAAAATAAATTAATTAGTAGAAATCTAAAAGATAGTTAATCAAATATATTCATGAAAAAATTGATTTAATGACTATAGTACTGTTAACAGAAAAGGAATTTCAAAAATTATGATTATTGAAAGTATTGCAAGAAAGTTTCTGAAATAATTTAATGCTATATAATATTAGTTCATTGAGAAGTAGTTCATTTACTAAAAATTAATATTATATCAATATTCAAAAGATTTTAAATACATTAATAAATATGATAAATTAACTTTGAAATGTTCAGATTATTTATGTGATAATAATGAATGTAACGTAAATCTTTCTTCACTCAACTGTCCTAATTGCAAATTTGATTTTTGTTGCTGTTCGTATTATTTTCATTTTAAGTAATACAAATTAATCAAGAATAAATAAATTCTATTTATGGTAACTTTTGTTATATTATTTTAATTATGATTTAATCTTAAGTTACTAAAATAATAGTAAAAATTTTAGAATATGATCTTAAATAATTACCATGACTTAAGATTTCGAATTTTTATAATTCTAAAAAAATAATATCAAAATACATTAATTAATAAATAATCAATTTTAAATTTAGAAAGTATATATTGTAAATTTTATAAATCTATTGCAATTTATCATATTTTACTTGTTAATAGTTGGATAATTTATCCAATCATTTATATAATTCATCACACAAGTAACAAACACCAATACAAGTCAGTATTTAGACCTAGTCATATCAAATAAATAATAACAGGCCACTAAAACTGGCCTGTTATAAAATAATAAATATATTAGAAATTACATTTTTTTAGTGTGTAGCATGATTTAATATTGTAAATAACGCCGCGTTTTTAGATGCTAATTCTGCGTTTTTCTTACTTTGATTATCGCTTCCTATTATAATAATATCATTATTTTCAGGTTTTAATTTTTCTAATAATATTTTATGTATTTTAGGTTCTTTATCTAATGCATCAAAATTACTACCAGGAATCAAGAATTTATCATCGTTAAAAATTAGTGTAGTTGCTCCAATCGCTCCTGATTTTATCGCTTCGTCTCTTTGTTCTATTCCAAATTTAATAGAGTTTGATGCATCCTTGACAACAATTGCATAATTAAATCTTCCTAAAGTAATAGAGCTCTTTGGTATATCTACTTCATAAGGAATATATGACAATAATTTAGAAATTATTTTCTCTCCATTTGGAGTCAAAATTGTTCCACCATTAGTTGTTTTTATTATCTCTGTCTGTTTAAGATATTTAATTAAAGTTTTAACTGATCCTTCTCCTAACAAAAGTTCTTTTTTTAATAAATCTCGGCTTATATGACCCTTTATTTTGGCTAGCTGCAACGCTTTGAAAATATGTGCAAAATCAAAAGAAAGATGTCTTCTGGATATACCGTTATCTTTTCCAGAAATTTTTTCTAATAATTTTGCGTAAGTATGCATATTCTATCTTTTATAGTTCTTATCTGCTCTAAATATTTTTTTAATTTTAGATGTTGGATAAATTAGACAGCTTTTTATACTTTAAAATATAAAGTTTGAAAGAAAGATGTCTTCAAGAAATCAATTTCAAATTACTCAATCAAAGATACCAAAATCTGCTATAGGTGTATTATTGTTTGTTTTAGTATTTGGATTATTTATTGTAGGTTTTGACCAAGGACAATTATTTAGTATGGTTCAAGGAGAACAAGCTTTCGAAGAGTTATGGGTTCATGAATTATACCATGACATGAGACACGCCGCAGGATTTGCATGTCACTAATTTAGGATGCGTCATAATCTAAATGGATAGCTTAGCTTTTCTTGTAGTCGCGTTAATTTCTGGTGCTATTGCAGGTACTATTTTAGGATTGACGAATCTTGTAGTAGTTGAACCATATCTAGACGAAGCTATAGGTATTGAAGTTCAAAATGCTATTGCTGATGGCGAAGAAGTAAATACAGAAGAATTAGTTGACTATCGTATCTGGCAAAAGGGAGGACAGATAGCTGCGGGCACTGTGTTGGGAATGTCTTTTGGAGCGTTACTTGGAATAGTTTTTGTTTTTGCCAGAAGTAAAGTAATAGTATCAACCAATAACTCAGATCTAAGAAATATTATTATAATAGCAGGAATTTTATGGTTAGTTTTATTTTTGATACCCGCTTTAAAATATCCAGCAAATCCCCCAACGGTAGGAGACCCGGACACAATATATGAAAGACAAACAATGTACATTTCATTTATTCTAATATCTGGTTTCGTTGCTTTAGGTTCATCAATAGCATTCAAAAAGATAAATGCCAAATTACCAATAAAATTACTTGTTGCTTCTATTATTTATGGCTTAATTATGACAGTTGTATTTGTAGCTATGCCTTCAAATCCCGATGAAATAACTGCTCCAATGGATCTAGTTAATGGATTTAGAATTGCAGGTATGGTAACAATGACAATGTTTTGGTTTGTTTTGGGTATAACTTTTGGAGTTATGTGGGATAAATTAAAACCAGATCAACAGTCACAAAAATTGACATTATAACTCTGCAAAAGATAGATTGAGATTTTTAGACTAACAGAATTCAAATTTTAAGAGGTCGTTAATCGTAATCGAAAAATTTTTAAGATAAAAAGAAATTGATCCGGGCTGGTACGAACACCCGCACCAATCATGACACAATCAAATTTAGTTTCTGTTAATTTCTGATAACTTTCTTTGCGGTTTCACCAAGATCAATTAGACATAATTGTACATCATAACCAAGAGAATTGAGATTTGTCTCACTTGTTTTAAGTTCCATCATTAGATTTTTGGGTGTTAAACCAGGCCATTTAGTATAATCTACTACATCTGGTTTTAGACCTATGAGAATAACTCTTCTGGTTGTCATCGTTTCCTTTTTTTATCTTCAAACAAGTTCTAAATAAGATTTTTAATATCTAAGTCTATAGAATATTCTAAAAGTATTTTTGAAAAAAATAAATGATGAGTCCAATGTAGAGATACTGCTAACTTGTATTTAGCTTTTATTATTGGAAACTTATTAAATGAAACATAGACCGATTATTAAATATTAGAGAAACATTTCAAGGATGGAGTAACACCGATATCTGTGAGAAAATGAGTCAAGTTGATTGTTTAGTAAAATGGAGTTTAAATAGTATCGACTTTATTTTCATTTTATGAAATCTAATTTTACTTTAATATGGTTGTTATCAACACTATCAATTCTCACTGTTGCATCAACATTAAATTTAGTGAATGCACAAGAAAATCAAACAAATTCTGAAGAACCAAAATTTTATTCAATACAACGTATACTACCAGATATTGACTTATTTGTAGATGAAGAAATTAGAAATTAAAACTACAAACATGGCTGCAAGTTCAAATCAAACTTCTGATCACGTACCAAAATTCTTTGCAATACAACATGCTCAATCAGGTTCACTTTCTGAAATTAATGAAACTGCATATTCTCTTGAATTAAATGATTT
>JBNAIF010000224.1:0-6297 GCA_050043595.1 Nitrososphaeraceae archaeon
TGGATAATAAATGTTTGATATTTCCTTCTAATCTTGATTTTTCATTAGGATAAAAAGTCCCAGAAACATATGGAGATCTAATCTTAAGATCTCTCAAGATATATCTTCTACTAATTTTGTTTCAAAGTCATCAATAGTAACTTTCATTTCTTTATCTACTTTTATCGTTCCTTGTTTTTTCATTACTTCTCTTGCTAATAGCCAATATACTGTTGCTAAAGATTTTCTTCCTCTATTATTTGCAGGTATTACTAAATCTACATTAGATATAACATTATCACTATTTGCTACCGATATAACGGGTACTCCGGCTCTTGTTGCTTCTATCACTGCCTGATGATCTGCTTGTGGGTCGGTTACAAGAACAATTTCTGGCTCTAAATATTTTGGAAGTGATGGGTTTGTAAATGTACCTGGCATAAATCTACCCAAAATTGGAGTCGCACCAGTAAGCTCACAAAATTTTTCTATTGGTTTTTTACCATATTCTCTAGCTGATGTCACTGCTATTTTGGAAATATTACTACGTCCAATAAATTTCGCTGCAATGTCAATTCTATAAAGAGTTTTACTAATATCTAGAATATATAGTCCTTCTGGATTGGATCTGATAATATAAGGCGACATAGATTTGGTCTTCACAGGAGTTCCAACCCTTATTCCTGTAGAAAGTATCATTTTTTCTAGATTTTCAGTTTCTGCATAAACATCTTCTACTTCACTTTCTTGTGCTACTTCTTCACTTTCTTGTGCTACTTCTTCACTTTCTTGTGCTACTTCTTCACTTTCTTGTGCTACTTCTTCACTTTCTTTTATTTTTTTATCATCTATGTTACCATTTAAAGGACTCATTTCTTGATTATCTTCATTCATGTTATGATGTGAAAACATCAGTCATACCTTCTATTAAACCATACTCGTGTAATCTAATTAATTGGTTTAATTTCGATATTCTTTCTCCACCCATTATTCCTGATTTTATCATTTTTGAATCTACTGCTATTGCGATATCAACTATATGTGAATCAATTGATTCTCCAGATCTATGTGATGTTATTAACTTTATTTTATTTTTATGACATTCATTGGCAAATTCTAACGCTTCGTATAAACTTCCAGCTTGATTAACTTTTAATATAGCTCCATTACAAGAACCATATTTTACAGATTCTTCAACTTTTAGTTTATTTGTAACTAGCATATCATCTCCAGTGACAATACAATCAGGATTTTTTTTAGATATTGTTGACATACTTTTAAAATCTTCTTCTTGAACTGGATCTTCTGCATATATTAAGCGATATTGCTTAATCATATCATTTACAAAATTAATTTGTTCTTCAGTAGACCTTATAATACCTTGTCTAACGTAATTATAATTATTATTCTCTTCTGACCACAATGAAGAACTTGCAAAATCGATTCCTATACCCACATCTTTTCTTAATGTATATCCGCTATTTTTGATAGCCTTTTCTACAACATCAAATGCTTTATCGTTGTCTAAATTTGGAGCCCAAGCACCTTCATCCCCACGTCCATATGTGAACCTGTCGTCCAATTTTTCTAAAATTTTTCTAACTTCTTTGTGAACTATAAAATTAATTTGAATAGCTTCATGAATATTTTTAGCTCCGACAGGTGATATTAAATATTCCTGAATATCCGGAGTGCCTGGACCAGCATGAGCTCCTCCACCTAAAACATTTCCTAGTGGAAATGGAAATCTATACGGTCCATTTTTTTTAAGAACTTTAAAAAATGGGATATTCATTGATTTTGCAGCAGATTCAATTGACGCTATGCTTAATGCGTAAGCTACGGAACCTCCAATATTTGAATAATTTTTAGAATTATCTATATTTTTTAAGATATCGTAAAGAACTTTTGGATTTTCTGATTCTAAACCTATAAATTTTGAAATGTGATTTCTAAATTCATTTAATGATTTTTCTGGACTATTATCCTTAAAGCTTGTAGCTTCATATTTACCGACGCTTGCACCTGATGGTGCACATGCTCTTCCAATATATTTATCGTCTGAAATTACATCAATTTCTATTGATTTTGTTCCTCGACTGTTATAAATTATTCTAGATTTTATATCTGTAATAATAGTCATACTTTATTCGTTGTCGTTCTGCATTTCTGTTTTTCTTCTTCTTAAAACTTCATGATACGGAATTACTTGATAAATTGTTTCTACACTAGAAATAAACATTCTCCTGCAACAATATCTTTTTATTTTTAATATATCCAATACTTCAGCTTCACGTTCTCCCGTTCTAATTCTTTCCTGATACTCGCCATATTTGTCTGCTATTAATCCACCGCAAGTAAAACATCTAACTGGAATTAACACACGATAATCAATATATGTATTATATAAAAACTATTATTATTTCAATCAACCTTTTCTCATAAAATCAGAAAGTAATATTCAAATTAGAGAATCATAATTTTGTTTTTGAGCGGGGGTTGCCAAGCCTGGTCAAAGGCGTAAGACTGAGGCTCTTATCCCTCAGGGGTTCGTGGGTTCAAATCCCATCTCCCGCATTAACCTTATTTAACTTATTTTTCAAATTTCCTCATAATTTTGTAGTAAGGAGACGTTTTGTGTTTATCGAGACATTTTCTACAAAATGATTTTTCTCCATATTTTTCATGACAAGGACAATTACAAATTATATTTTGATTCACTACTTTCTTTTAGAATATCTATATATTGTATTTAATTTTATCATTTTAATCTGTTTGAATACTGAATCTAATTGATAATGATCATATTTTTATTATTATCCATTGAATGATACTTGTTGATAGATAATAGAACAAGTTTTGAAAATAAACAGAAACTTTATTCTTTACTTAAACAACAACACGAAGCTGAAAAAGAAGAAATTTTACATTATAGTACTTTACTTAAGGACATAGATAATCGATTAATTCGAAATTATTTTACGACACTACTAAATGATGGAATAAAACATATTCAATATATTACGTCTGCAATGGCTAAATTAGAAGGTGCCTCAGGAAGCAGTTATTTATCAAAAAAAGGAATAGAAGAATCAATAGGTGAAGAAGAACAATCTCGAGATCTTTTAAAAGAATGTCTAGTTTTAACCAGCGATAGTGATATCAAAGAACTTATTACTAGTATAATAGTGGATGAAGAACACCATATACAAATATTGAAACATGTAAGACAAATTGTCGAGAGTTATTCTGATAAACAAGACAAATGAATTGATAAATAACATTTATTCTTCTATTGAAGATTATCTTTTTTCTAATTCAGATTGTACAAAATTTTGTTTAAATGATGGAATAACATCTTCAGATCTACATTTTTATAATAATCCTGGATTATGGAAAGAAAATAAAATTAATGTAAAATCATTAAAGAACAAACACGATGAACGTATTATGGGAAAAATGCTTAGCATTCTAAAAAATTTAGATTATTATCAATCGACGTTGTGCAAAATAATCAAAGATTTATCTGACAGAAATTCTTTTAAAACACTTTTCCAAAAAATTCGATATATAATTTTAGGATTGTTTCTTAAATTATTAAATCTTTTAAATAATAAAACTTCCAACGAAAACTTTTCTTTATGGAATCAATTTTCAAATAAAATTTTAATAACCACGTCTGAAATAGTTCCTAAATACAATCAATGTGAAAAATTTGAGGATCATAATTTTAATTATAAACTGAATAAAGACTTGACGATATTTTCATTTATTGGTTTGAAAGAATCGTTTATTGATGAAAAATTAAAGAAAAATTATTTATGAATAGTTTTATTGATTGAAACAATCAAGCACTTCTTTACTATGCCCTTTTGGTTTTACTTTTTGAAATACTTTTTCAATTTTTCCTTCCTTATTTATCAAAAATGTCGTTCTTTTTATTCCCATGTATTCTTTGCCCATGAATTTTTTCAAACCAAATACTCCATATTTTTTAGCAATTTCGTTATCACTATCTGATACTAGCAGAAATGGCAAATCCATTTTTTCTATGAATTTTTTATGTGATGATTCATTATCTGGACTAACACCTAAAATTAAAATATTCTTCTCTTGAAAAAATTCATAATCCTTCGCGAATTCTGAGGCTTCGGTAGTGCATCCTGGCGTAAAATCCTTTGGATAAAAATACAGAACTATGTTTTTTCCTTTATATTGTATCAAGTCTTTTTCTATGTTGTTCTCATCCTTAAATCTAAAATTTGGTGCATCATCTCCTTCTGTGATTTCGTGGTGACCATTCATTATTTTTTTTATGATGTGGTATGAATAAAACTTTATTGGACTAAATCTTTTATGTACTTTTAAATTATGTTAAGAAAAAGATAATGTTGCCACTAATATGTATGATATTGCAATAGTAGGTGGAGGTCCAGCTGGATTATCTGCAGCCTATTCCGCAGCAAAAAAAGGATCTTCTGTTATAGTTTTTGAAAGAGATAAATCTATTGGACATAATATTAGAACTAGTGGAGTTTCTTGGATACGAGAAATGGAAAAATTATCAATTCCGTCAAAGTATTATAATCCTATCAAAAATTATAGATTTATTTCGCCTAATAATGAAGTACAGATCAATGACAACGATTCAAAATCTTGTGTATTAGATATTCGAGGGTTATATCAGTATCTTGCTTACTTGGCAACAAATAATGGTGCAGAAATTTCTTTAAATAGTACCGTTACAAATGCTTCTATTTCAGTTCACGAGAATATTTGTAAATTATCAGTGAATACAATACGTGGTCAGAAAAATATTGAATGTAGATTAATAATTGACGCCAGTGGATTTAATAGTATAGTTGCAAGAAAATTAGGATTCGCGAAAAATTGGAATAGATATGGAATAGGAGCAGAGTATGAATGTTATTGTGATTTTGTAGATAGTAAAACTTGGACATTAATGGTCGGCCGTCAATACTCTTCTGCAGGTTATGCATGGGTTTTCCCACTTTCTAATAATCGAATAAGACTTGGAGTTGGCGTTGGGAGACCAGAATCCGAAGAAGATCCAATAAATAAATTAAATTTTTTGATTCGAAATAAACTGAAACCATTAAATGAATTAGGCCGGATTCAGCCAATTGAGTTTCACATTGGTTATATTCCTAATCAAGGTGCAAGGTCTTCTGTTTCTGATAATTTGTTGTTAGTAGGTGATTCTGCAGGTCAATCTAATCCACTTGTTTTAGAAGGAATAAGACATGCAATAGAGTTTGGACGTCTAGCAGGTTTAATTGGATCAGAATCACTAAATTATAATTGCACAAAAAAATCTCTTATTCGTTATGAACAGGAATGGAAAAATAAAATTAATTCCAAAATAAATTCTGCACTTCGTGTTCAAAAGAGGTGGTTAAATTTAACTGATAAACAATGGGATACAGAAATTGATATTTTAAAATCAATGAATATTGATCAATTCTTAGATTTTGTAATGGCTGACTTTGACAAAAAAAAGATAATGAGATTAGCATTTAATAACCCAAAAATAATTGCAAAACAACTATTTAGTTTGGTTTTAAAATAGAAAAGATTTTTATATCTTAAACAGGGCAGCATGACTAAATTGGCTGGGGAATTGGCATCACAATTTACTCCTATTTTATATGCATTGGGAATAGGAGTGTTAGCCGGAGTTCCTTCTCTAATTTTATCTAGATTATTATCTCCTAGGAAAAGGTATAATCCTGTAAAATTTTTGCCTATGGAATGCGGACAAATGCCTGTTGGTACTGGTCGTTCCCATTTTATGATGCACTATTATGCATATATTCTCATGTTTGTAGTTTTTGATGTCATGGCTATTTTTCTCTATGCATGGGGAGCGTCTATAAGCGCTATTCCTCGTGAGGCTACACTTCCAATGATCGCATTTCTTGGAATAATGTTTGCAGCAATGGCTTATGCATTATACTTATCTGGGAGGAAAGGGATTTGGTAAATATGTTTTATATGCGAATTTATATTTTTGAGAAAGGAGGGATATAATATCTTGTTAAAGGATCTTGTTAATCCAAATAATTTTAATGTAATGGTAAGCAAAGTAAGTGATGTCTTAGTTAATGCTTTAGACGAACCACTTGGATATGCAATAAATTGGGGTCGAATCTGGTCATTGTGGCCAGTACATCTAGAAACTGCATGTTGCAGTGTAGAGTTTGGAGCTGCATCAAGTCCAAGGTATGACGTAGAAAGATTTGGAATAATAGAAGCATTTGGTTCATTACGTCAATGTGATCTAATAGTAGTCCAAGG
>JBNAIF010000225.1:0-7846 GCA_050043595.1 Nitrososphaeraceae archaeon
TTACTTGGGAAGAGAGACTCCCAGGAGATAACACTGAAACCTTTGCAGCGATGAGTATGGATGGTGGTGCTACATTTGGAACTGATTTTAATGTGAGTGATACTGATACAGGCTCATTTAATCCTCAAATAGCAATGTCAGATGATAATGTAGTTATTACTTGGGTAGAACTTTTAGGAGATAACAATGAAATCTTTGCGGCGATGAGTATGGATGGTGGTGCTACATTTGGACCTGGTTTTAATGTGAGTAAGACTACTGATACAGATTCAGAAGACCCGCAAGTAGCAATGTCAGGTGATAATGTAGTTATTACTTGGCAAGAGGAACTTTCAGGAAATAACTTTGAAACCTTTGCGGCGATGAGTATGGATGGTGGTGCTACATTTGGATCTGGTTTTAATGTGAGTGATACTGATACAGACTCAGAAGACCCGCAAGTAGCCATTAACTAAACTACTAACAATATCTAACCTTTTCCTTTTTTTAAATTAAATTAATATATCTATTACTTCCATATCTTGCTACTATTTCTGTTCTCATTATCTGAAATATTGCTTTAAACATATAATCATTCATTCTCCGAATTTTGTCTTAATTTCTATCATTAAATTAAGTCTTATTAAAATTTAGATTTTTTTAGATTATAAAAAAACTTAATATATTATGTTACCGAACCCAGAGATAATGGTAATTCGAAACCCTCCGTGTGAGTATTTTATATAATGTCAAATTAATTTTTCTCTAAAAGTTTCATTAATTTCTTAATTTCTTTTTGATTATTGAAATCTATCGTTGTAAAAGTCAGTATTTTTGTTTTTTTCTTTAATGCGTTTACAAGAGAAATATCTGCTGAAAGAAAAGTATTAGATTCTGAAACAAACACTATAAATACGTGCAAAGCATCCGAAGCATTTATCAAATTCAAATCTTGAATTATAATTCTAGAGCCGATAATATGTTTTCTTTCAATAGTATATAATTCCAAGTTACTATGTCGTAGTTTTTCTTCTATCAGAATTATAATGGTATTTAGGATGTGGAATGCTTCTTTTTTTCTTATCTTTTTTTCAATAATTTTTCTTTCAATAACTGCAATACATTCATTGAGTACCCAATCAGATATTACTAAAATAACTTTATCATTATTTGTAAGTTCTTCTAATTGTTGAATAATATTACTTTCGGATTCATCTAAAAATAATTTTAAAAAAACGTTTGTATCCAGATATATTTTTTTAATTTTCAAATCGTGAAATTCTCAATTATTTCTTTCTTCATTTCTAGTTTTAATTGAAGTTTCTGACAATGAACCTACTTTTTTTAAAATTCTTTTCAATCTCTGTTCGTCAGTTTTAAAATTTTCAAGTCCTAAATCTTTCTTAAGTTTATCAACATTCATTAACGCATCTTTTTTTGATAAAGGTTTGAACTTGTAATTATCAATCATCTTCTTGAGTGAGGATGGAAGAGTGATAGAAGACATAGGAATATTTACTTCTTTTAAGTAGTGGATAAACTTTGCGGTTTGTTATGTACCGTTATAAGAAAGAGTTACATCTTTATATTCATGAACCAACTTCTTTAACAACACCTTTTTCAAATTCATCAAAATAATAAATGGTTGACTAAAATAAAGTCAATATATTATGTTACCGATCTTAACTACATGCAATACTCGAAGCCCTCCAAATTTTCTAATTTAGTTGCAGAGCCCATTTAGTTGATAATTAAACAGATATGAATAATCTATTTTGAAGATGAAAAATAAAACTAATTTGTAAAATCAATCCAACATAATCGAAAAAATTAATATAATATAGAAAAACATTTTTCTGAATTTTTCTATGGATATTTGTATAATACTTTTCATAGTAATATAGTATAGAGATTTTTCTACAATATATGAAGTAGAGAATGATAGTAGAGATTGTTCATACCTATCTCATAAATATAATGTTCTACATTTGGTAGCATGTCCAAAACTAAAATTGGAGTATTTGGTGTACTTTTATTTGGTGTAATGATGTTGCTTATTCCTGCAACTTCAATAGCCAGTGCGGCAGAATATGATAGATATTATCAAGAAAAAGATAGATACAGTAATGATTATGAATATGACAATGACAGATACTATGATGACTATAGACAAACATCTTATGATAAACAATACAAGAAAGTAGACAAAAAAGAAAGTGATAGACCAGTTATCATAGTAGATAACAAGATACCAATTCCACACCATGAAAAGAAAGAAAAGAAGATGAAAGAACCGCCAATGGTACTTGTTACCAAAGAAGTGTTGTTCTGTGATACTATAGCAAGTGGAGATGGACTATTTTGTACAACTAACGATGGAGGTGTTTTACCAGGACCAAACAGTGATAGATATGTAACACAATGTTCTTCTGAATCGTGTGAAGGCATAGATGATTCGTCTTTTGAGATAAAAGTAGAAAATGCTAATATCTTTGAAGGAGATGAAGACGGTACAAAACTAATTTTTAATGGAGAAAGATTTACAGTTACTGAAGAAAACAGTAATGCAGTAGAAACTGCTCTTGTAGGTCTGGATTTTGGAGCATCTCTTGAACTTGAACTAATTTGTCAAGAATCTGGATTTGATAGTAGTTATGTGTATGGAATGTCAGGTGATGGATTTATACTAGTTGCAAGTTGTGTTCAATTTGAAGGCGATTGTTCTGGAATTGTTCAAAATGACCAACTAAAAGAGTGTACTGTTAAAAACTATGTAGTTAGTACAGAATTCGGACTATAGGGATGTAAAAACAAACACCACTATTCTTTTTTATTAACTTGTGTTAAAGTTTAACGTATTTCTGTAATAACATTTAAGATATTTCATAAAATTATTCATTATTTTCAAATAAGAAAACTGAATTTATTATATTCAAAATATTTATCCGTTTTTTAAATTTGAGAAAAAGTAATACTTAATCAGCCATATCAAAATATTACAAAAACTTATTATATTATGTTACCGACCCCCGATATAATGGTAATTCGAAGCCCTCCAAATTTTCTAATTTAGTTGCAGAGCCCATTTAGTTAATTTTTGATGAGTTATGAATAATCTATTCTATAGATAAAAAAATAAAACTGATTTTTAAGAAAACAAAAGTAATCTAAAAAATTAATATAGAAAAAACATTTTTCTGAATTTTTCTATGGATATTTGTATAATACTTTTCATAGTAATATAGTATAGAGATTTTTCTACAATATATGAAGTAGAGAATGATAGTAGAGATTGTTCCTACCTATCTTATATATACAATGTTCTACTTTTGTTAGTATGTCCAAAACTAAAATTGGAGTATTTGGTGCACTTTTGTTTGGTGTGATGATGTTGCTTATTCCAGCAACTTCTATAGCCAATGCAGCCGAATATGATAAATATTATAAAGAAAAGGATAGATACGGAAAAGATTATGGATATGGGTATGACAATAAAAAAACAGATGAATCATACAAGAAAATAGACAAAAGATATTATGACGATTACAGAAAAGTTGACGATAGAAAATCATATTATGATGAAAAACCATACAAAAAAGTAGATAAAAAAGAAAGTGATGGACCTGTTATCATAGTAGACAATAAAATACCAATTCCACATCATGAAAAGAAAGAAAAGAAGATGAAAGAACCACCAATGGTACTTGTTACCAAAGAAGTGTTGTTCTGTGATACTATAGCAAGTGGAGACGAGCCATTTTGTCAAGGAGAAGTTATACCAGGACCAAACAGTGATAGATATGTAACACAATGTTCTTCTGAACAATGTGAAGATATAGACGATTCGTCTTTTGAGATAAAAGTAGAAAATGATAATATCTTTGAAGGTGATGAAGACGGAACAAAACTAAACTTTAATGGAGAAAGATTTACTGTTACTGAAGAAAACAGTAATGCAGTAGAAACATTTCTTGTAGGTTTCTTTCCGGGATTCTCTCTTGAAATTGAACTGCTTTGCCAGGAATCTGGATTTGATAGTAGTTATGTATATGGAATGCTAGGTAATGGAATTGGAATTACACCAGTTATAAGTTGTGTACAGTTTGAAGGCGATTGTTCTGGAATTATTCAAGATGGAGAACAAAAAGAGTGTACTGTTAAAAACTATGTAGTTAGTGTAGAAGAAGGAACATAGATAGAGTGATGTAAAAATAAACATCATTTTTTTTATTAAATAAAATAATATTCAATACTAATTATAAAGAAATTTATTTAAATATTAACGAATTACAAAACTTATTATATTATGTTACTAATTCCGACTACATGCAATACTCCAAGCCCTCAAAGTGTTTCAATTTAGTTGAGCCCATTTAGTTAACAATTACCCAAGTGTTATGAATAATCTATTTTATAAATAAAAAATGAAACTGATTTTAAAAAGTTAATCTAAAATAAAAGTAAACAAGATAAGGAAAAAAATTATTCTGAAATTTTATACGTATTCTTGTACAAGATTTTTCATAGTAATATAAAGTAGAGATTTTTCTACAGTATATGAAGTAGAGAATTATAGTAGAGATTGTTCCTACCTATCTCATATATACAATGTTCTACTTTTGTTAGCATGTTCAAAAGTAAAATTGGAGTATTTAGTGCTTTAATGTTTGGTGTAATGATGTTGCTTATTCCAGCAACTTCAATAGCCAGTGCACAAGAATATGACAAATATTATAAAGAAAATGACATATACGGCAAAGATTATGGATACGGATATGATAATGATAGACCTGTTATCATAATAAAGAATCAATTTTCAGAACCACATAAAGACAAGAAGATGAAAGAACCACCAATGGTACTAGTAAACAAAGAAGTATTGTTTTGTGATTTAATAGCAAACGGAAGTAATAGTAGCTGTGTTGAAGAACCTTTTACTGTCCCAGGACCTGACAGTGGCAGATATGTACAAGATTGTACTGATGCACAATGTCAAGATATCAATGCAGAAACATTTGGTCTAAAGGTAAGCGGTGACAAAGAATTTCAAGGTTCTGAAGATGGTACCAAAGTAAATCTTGATGGAAAGGGATTTGTTGTTGAGGAAAATAGTAATCTAGGTACAAGTGCTGGAGAAGAATTTGCTTGTGTTGAAGCAGGATTTGATAGTGCTACATTTGAAGATATTGGTGATGGCTTGGTTGTAGCGAGTTGTGTACTTTTTGAAGGAGAATGTTCTGGAGATATAAGATACGGCGAACTAAAAGAATGCACTGTTACAAACTATGTAATAGACATCTTCGAACCAGGAATTTAAAATATACGATAACACATTTTCTGTAAAACAAACATCATTTTCTTTTTTTATTTTGTTTTCAAAGAAAAATATTATTTAACAAAACGTCCTCTTCTCTTTTTATTATCTTTAGTTTCTACTTGGATACCCTGAGCCTCTAGTAGTGCCATAACACTATAAATAATTTCTTGATGTTGTCTTTTTATTGTTTCTTCTTGTATTATTTCTATTTCTCTTGGTAATCTGTCGCCATCAGAACTATTTCTATTACTAGATCGAGATGAATAAGGTCCATCATCCTATGGATTAAGTTGTTAATATGTATTAGTCCCACATACATTGTAACTACAAATTTGTTTCAAAAACAATTCACTGTCCTCCGTGTGAACGCTTAATATAGCATCAAATTAATTTTTCTCTAAAAGTTTCATTAGCTTCTGAATTTCTTTTTGATTATTGAAATCTATTGTTGTAAAAGTCAGTATTTTTGTTTTTTTCTTTAATGCTTTTACAAGAGAAATATCTACGGGAAAAAAGCATTAGATTCTTAAACAAATGCTATAAATACATGTAAGGCATCTGAGGCATTTATCAAATTTAAATCTTTGATTATAACTCAAGAATCAATAAAATATATTTTCTTTCAATAGAACATAATTCTAAATGATTATCTCGTAGTTTTTCTTATAGCAGAATATAATGATATTTAAAATGTGAATTTTTTTAAATTTTTAAATAACATTTTGAATTTGCTAATAAGTGTGATTTATTTAAAATTGATTGGATATAATCATCAAATATATTATGATAACGTTATATCATACAAATTCAATTTAGGGGATTTCGATAAAGTTAAAACAAATCAACTAGCATCATTTTTTATTTAAAAAATTATGTTTATTATATTAGATTGAAATACTAAACCTGATTGTTCTTCAAGTTAATTTGGCTTCAATAAAAAATAGATAACCTCCTTTATATTTTCTTACATAATATTTGTCTAATATTCTACCAATAATAGATAACATCAAACTATCTAGTCCTGCAAACATTCTAGACGCATAATACTTATTCTTTTTCTTTGAAATGGTAAAACCAGATTCTTCTATTTCTGATATTAATTTATCAGTTGGTAACGGGGTATGATGATCACTAGGACTCAATTCTAGATGAGATAAATCTTTGTATGTTTGTGTTCCAGTTTTACAGGCAACAAATAAAAGACCTCTCAATAACAAAATATTTTCTAATTTAAATTCACAAGGTTCTTGAACAATTAATACTCCTTCTTTACTATTTAGTATACGTTTTATCTCTTTCATAATATTCAAGAGAGAAGGAAAGTGATGTAATGCACTATGAACAAATACAACATCAAATGAACCGTCCTGAAACGGTAATGATTCCATATCTGATTGAACAAAATATTCTGACCTTGTCTTTGCTATTTTAATCATGTTGTTAGAATAATCCACACAATAGAAATCAACATTGTTTGGAATGTTTTTAGATTTCAAACGTTTGGTTATAGTTGCAGTACCACATCCTATTTCTAATATTTTAGAATTCCTGTGTAATCTCTTTTTTACTTCATTGGCAAAATCATTATACATATTATGTGTAAAAAAAGTGCTGTTATAGATTCTATCATAATTTTCAGCCATGTGATTCTCTACATACTTGTCTTGATGCTTCCAAGACTCAAACGAATTAGATGTATGTTTGATTTCTTTGGCTGCTTCCAATTCTAGCACACTTGTTAATAATAATGTTGCAGTATTTTCTTATGCTTTTGGGTTCTTTCTTCTAATACAATTTTCTAATCTCTTATTCCATTCGTTCACTTTTCCAATTTCCTATTAATTGTATTGTACAAATCTCTATTGAAATATTCAAAATAATCTTTTTCTATGTCTTGTTTTCTTTGATTACTTTTGTTCAACTTTTAAAAATCAATTTTATTTTTCATCTTTAAAATGGATTATTCATAATTGTTTGATTAATTAACTAAATGGGCTCTGCAACTAAATTGGAAAATTTGGAAGGCTTCAAATTATCATCATCTCTAGGTTCAGTAACATAATATAATAAGTTTAGGTTTTAAAAATCAATTTTATCAATTCCTATCAAAATTGGATGAATCAAAAATGTAGAGTTAAGTAACCAAAAGAGGCGGGACTAGAATATTCTTGTGAATGGTATGCTATTGTAGATTATATTTAATTACGCAAGAATTCTATAATCTCTATAATAAGCATAATTGGATCAAGCATAATTGGATCAAGTATACCTGGAGGAATAAATGGACGAAGAATGGCAAGTGTATTGGTAGGTATGGTAATATACACCGTGTCTCCAAACTCTGTATTAGTCAACAATAAACCATTTTCTATTTGAGTTAATTCAAATGGTTTTCCGCTTTGATCGAATATTTCATTAATTAATTCTAGTTCGTCATTACTTAACATTAATTTCTCCATATTAATTTCTCCATAATTTTCGTATTTGTAGTCGTTACTGTATCCTTCATCATAATATCGATCATATTGTTGTGCACTTACTGATGATAAT
>JBNAIF010000226.1:0-16592 GCA_050043595.1 Nitrososphaeraceae archaeon
TTCAAAGAATTTGTTGATCTAAATAGGAGGTGAAAAAAATATACCAAAAAATGAAAACATAAAAAAAGTTCTTGTTTTAGGTAGCGGAGCAATTAAGATCGGAGAAGCAGGCGAAAGTTAAATTGATTAATTTAACCGCAAATTTGACTACTCCGGTTCTCAATGTCTCAAAGCTCTAAAAGAAGATGGAATAAAATCTGTATTAATTAATCCCAATATAGCAACCATTCAGACAGATACACGATTTTCAGATAAAGTTTATTTATCACCAATTTCTCCATATTACGTATCTAAAATAATAGAAAAAGAAACACCAGATTCTATAATGTTATCTTTTGGTGGACAAACTGCTCTTAATTGTGGAACAGATCTTCATAATAATAAAATACTCCAGAAATATGGTATAGAAATACTTGGAACAGCAGTAAATGGCATTAAAAGAACAGAAGATAGACAATTATTTAAAGAAGCTATGCAAAAAAGTAAAGTTCCAGTTCTTCCTAGCGCAGCAGCATATTCAATAAAAGAAGCACTAAAAATAGGAAAAGAGATAGGATATCCTGTAATAGTTAGGGTTGCATACACTTTAGGTGGAAAAGGTGGAGGAGTTGCGTTTAATGAATACGAGCTACAAGAAATTGCAAGTAGAGGGTTATCGTTAAGTATGGTCAAACAAGTATTAATTGAAAAATACGTTGGACATTGGAAACAAATAGAATATGAAGTTATGAGAGACAGAAAAGGTAATGGCATAATTGTATGTAATATGGAAAATGTTTTAGCGATGAGAGTTCATACTGGAGATAATATTGTAATAGCACCATCACAAACATTAAATAATTTTGAATATCATATGCTACGTTCAGCAGCATTAAGGGCAACCAAAGAATGTGGAATAATTGGTGAATGTAACATTCAGTTTGGTTTGGACACTAAATCAGAAGACTATTGTGCAATTGAAATTAACGCAAGATTATCTAGATCATCAGCTTTAGCGAGTAAAGCAACAGGCTATCCCTTAGCATACATGGCCGCAAAAATTGCATTAGGATATTCATTAGATGAATTAATAAATAAAGTAACAAAGAAAACTACTGCACTATTTGAACCAGCCTTAGATTATGTAGTTTTAAAAATGCCAAGATGGGATTTTAACAAATTTGAAAATGTAAACAGACACCTTGGAACTACGATGAAATCGGTAGGAGAAGTAATGGCTATTGGAAGATCATTTGAAGAAGTGATTCAAAAGGCAGTAAGGATGTGCGATATAGGAAAAGAAGGTATAATCGATAAGCAATATGACAAACAATCTTTAGATGAAGTTGAATCTATTGAACAATCACTCTTACATCCTGATGATAATATAATATTTAACATAGTAAAAGCAATTAAGGCAGGATTTTCAATAAATAAAATAAATAAACTTTCGTTTATTGATCCTTGGTTTTTAGTCAAAATAAAAAATGTTGTCCTAATGGAAGAAGAAATAAGGAAAAATCATGATTATATTGATAAAGATATCATAAAAGATGCAAAATGTATGGGTTTTTCGGATAAGCAGATTGCAAAATGTATGGATATTGATGAAATTAAATTAAGGAATATTAGAAAAAAATTCAATGTAGTTCCAGTAATAAAACAAATTGATACACTTGCTGCAGAGTGGCCAGCTCAAACAAATTATTTGTATCTAACATACGGAGGTCAAACAGACGATATTAAATTGTCTAAAAACCTAGATACTAAAAAATCTGTTGTATTAGGTGCAGGTCCTTACAGAATTGGCAGCAGCGTTGAATTTGATTGGGGAACAGTAAATATGGTTGCAGGTTTAAAAGAGAATGGAATAAAAGAAGTTTCAATAATAAATTGTAATCCAGAAACGGTTTCTACAGATTTTGATGTTTCTGATAGATTATACTTTGAAGAAATAACATTTGAAAGAGTACTAGATATTTATGAAAAAGAAAATCCTAAAGGAATTGTTACTTGTGTAGGTGGACAAACTGCAAATAATTTGACCCTAAAACTTGCACAAAATGGAGCAAAAATTATGGGGACAGATAGTAAAGATGTAGATCGAGCAGAAGATCGTGAAAAATTTGGAAAATTGCTTGATTCTCTAAATATTAAACAACCAAAGTGGAAAAAATTTATTAATTTAGATGAAGCAAAAATTTTTGCAGAATCTGTGGGATTCCCAGTCTTGGTAAGACCGTCTTATGTTCTAAGTGGAGCTGCAATGAAAGTGATATGGGATGACAACCAACTAGAAAAATTTATACACGAAGCAACTGTAGTAAGTCCTGATCATCCTATTGTAATTAGTAAGTTCTTTCAAGACGCTGCTGAGATTGAAGTAGATGGGATATCATCTAAGGATAGAGTTGTAATTGGAGCAATAATAGAACATATAGATAATGCAGGAATTCATTCAGGGGATGCTATGATGTGCATACCACCGTGGCGATTAAATAGACATATAATAGATACAATTACCAATTATTCAAATAAAATAGTTAGATCATTAAACGTAAGAGGTCCTTTCAACATCCAATTTTTAGTAAAAAATGAAGATGTATTAGTTATCGAAGCAAACATCAGAGCTTCACGTTCAATGCCTTTTGTGTCAAAGTTTGTAGGTTTAAATTTAATACATCTTGCATCAAAAGCAATTTTGGAAAAACCTATTCCTGATATTAAGGAAGATTTATGGTTAAGAACTAGTGGTTTTGGAATTAAGGTTCCACAATTTTCGTTCATGCAATTAGAAGGTGCAGATATAGTTTTAGGAGTAGAAATGCATTCTACTGGAGAAGTAGCATGTTTTGGAAATAGTTTTTATGATGCACTAAGTAAGTCATATATAGCTTCTGGATATTCATTACCTCTAAAAGGAACTGCATTGATAACCGTTGGTGGACAAAAAAATAAAGAAAAATTACTGCCTCTAATGGGATTAATATCTTCTATGGATTATAAAATGATGGCTACAGAACACACAGCAGAATTTTTGGAAAAAAATGGATTTAATAATATTCAAAATGTATACAAAATTAATGAACCTGACAGAAAACCAAATATAGCAGATTTACTTTTCCAAAGGGAAATAGATTTTATCATCAATATTCCCTCTACCACTACAATTGAAAAAAATTTAGACATGTTAAATGATGAATATCAAATAAGGAGAAAGGCGGTAGAAATGGGAATACCAGTAATGACTACAATAGAAGCAGCGACATCATTTGTAAGAACGTTACAATGGTTGAGGAATAATTCACCAACATTGTCACCATTAAGAGAATACATGAAATTGAAATAATGAAATTGAAATAACTTCAAAAAATAAATTAAAGTGAAATCAAGTGTAGGATTATTCATTCTTTATTTCGGTTTTGTTAGTAGCGAAATTAAATGTAAATTTTTTATTGAATATATAATTTGCAATAGAAGCTATTCCTACGGCAACAATAACTACAAAACTATAATCAAAATCAAGATCCTTAAGTAAAGCAACTATCGTGATTTGTAAAAGAACACCTATGAAATTAAATGTAATGTACTTTAGATATTGTGAAAAAATTCCATAAAGAGACAAGTCTTTATTATTAAATGTGAAAAACTTGTTAATTATAAAATTTGAAGTGATTGAAACCGATATTCCAATAATGCTTGCATAGATTTGTTCGAGTCCATAAAAAGTGTGAAAAGAATATGACAATAAGAGATTAATGATTAATCCTGTGAAACCGACCAAATAAAATTTAGTTATTTGTGACTTGTTAGAATACAATATATCAAATGTAGAAATTACAATATTTTTAGGATTTTTCACTCTTTCTTTTATAAAATAAAATACCTCCTCATATAAGTATAGCGAAGAAAATAAAGATTTATAACATAAAATTAAAAAATAATATAAAATTTTTACTGAAATATACAAAAAATTATGAAATTATATATATTAATACTGTTTTTTAGTAATTATTTCATTATTTTTTTAAAATCAGACATATCTCCAATTAATGCACCATCTAGTGAAAAAATAGCTCCTTGTAGTATTGCATTATTTTCCATGACTTTCCGAATAATAGGAGAAATGGAATTTGTGTAGTTTTTAAATTTCGATTTGTATCGATTTGTATCATTAATGAAAGAATAATAATATTTGTTAAATGTAGGTATAATAATTAGATCAATAATACCTGACTTGTGTGGCTTTAAGAATTCTCGTTTGATTTTAAGATGGATCCATATTCTTTCGCCATGTAGAATACTACTAGAATGCAGAAAAATTGGATGAACATGACCAATTATTATTTTATTTATTGACTCTTGGATAGAATAAGGCATTGTATGACCATGTATTAGTAATGTGTCGTCAATTACCAAGCCACTAGTATTCGCCATTATTATTGAATCTGGAGCTAGTAAACTAATATTGCCATCATGATTTCCAGGTACTAAAAATACGTCAAAATCTTTTGCTAAAGTAGACAAAAAATTTGGAATTAAATCCCACTCTATCTTATTT
This sequence comes from Nitrososphaeraceae archaeon, assembly GCA_050043595.1. GTDB lineage: Archaea > Thermoproteota > Nitrososphaeria > Nitrososphaerales > Nitrososphaeraceae > TH1177. The sequence goes on from JBNAIF010000226.1 coordinate 4,541, forward strand.
ATATTGTAAATAGAACTTTTTAGATCTCCCAAAATAACTATTCCGTCTACGTGATTTTTATTAGAAATGGAATAAATTTCGGTTAATATATCATCAATAAGTCGTGTAGAATCTAATAATATATTTTTTTTGTGTAAATCAAATTCAAATCCAATATGAAGATCAGATATAATAACCAAAGATCTGGTATTACTATCATACTTATTATCTAAATATTGTAATAATAATGCGGCATGTGAGGGAATTAGAGAAGCTTTGGTCATATCATCATTAATTACTATTGTACAGTTATATTAAAACAAATTTATTTATTGCAACAGAATTTAAGAAATTAGAATAAATTAATTAGAAAAATCTATGTAAATCAATACATAAGTCGAACAAAATAGTAAAGGATTACATATAAACAAGTTACAAGATAATCGAAAATAACTTAAAGTAGTGATGTTTCTAAGGTTTGGTAGATAATGATTTAGTTTTCTCATCTTCTCGACGATAAAGATATTTCAATAAAATCGGTGTTATAATTGTAGTAACTGCAACCATCATAATAATGGTAGTATATATATCATCATCAATTACACCAAAAGTAACTCCTACACCAGCAACAATTAACCCTACTTCACCCCTCGAAATCATACTGACCCCGACTCTCAAAGATTCACCTTTATTTTTCAAAAATAACATAGAACATGCAGAACAACCTACCAACTTTGTTATTATAGCTATAGCAATCACTATACCAGACAATACTAAAACTTCTGAATTAATTCCTCGTAAGTCTACCTGAGCACCAATAATGGCAAAGAATAATGGGACAAATATAATTTCAAGTTTATGTACATAACCTTTTACTCTTTCTATGATTTTAGTACTTGATACAGCCATACCAACTGCAAAAGCACCGACTATTGGAGATAAACCAAAAAATGCACCTATTCCAGCTGCACCAAAAAATGAAGCAGTAATTATTCCTTCAACACTTCCTCTAGATTTCCATAAACGTTCTACATGGACAATTCGAGGGATTATAAATGCAGTAGCTATTAGTAAAATTGCGAATATTCCTAAGATTTCCAGTACTAGAAAAGAGATCTCAGGTATTGTAGGACTCAATTCACCCGTTTGAACCATTGTAGTAACAACCGATAGAGCTGCAATAGCTAAGATATCATCAGCAATCGCCGCTCCAAGTATCAAACGAGCTTCTCTTGTTTTCATTTTCCCCAATTCGGTAAGAACTTGAATTGTTATTGCAATACTTGTAGCAGTTAATGCGGTTGCAATTAATAACGATTCAATAGTTTCCAGACCTAATATTAAGAAGATCATATAACCTACAAAAAAAGGAAATACTACACCAATTAGACCTACAGAAAAAGAAGCAAGACCACCACGTAAAAATTCACGTGGAGTTATTTCTAGACCGGCTATGAATAATACTACTACTGCAGATATTTCTCCAATATGATGAATAGTTTCATCAAGCAATACCAATGGCTTTCCTTCAAATATTGGAAAAGAACCTAAAGCAAAAGGCCCTGCTACTATTCCACCGACCAATTCTCCAAGAACCACCGGTAATTTTAATCTTGAAAATATTTCTGCAAAAATTTTTGCAGAAAATAACAGGATACCCAATGTTATCATAATATGAAAAATTTCGTTTTCTACAGCCAATAGAAGATATTTTATGAAATATTGTAAAATATATTTTATTCTATATGAGATTCTCTCAAAATGACAATTTTAAAATTTTAAATTAAAGAAAAAACTATAATGAGAGCAAATAATGTTTAAGTTCGTGATATTTTTATAATATTATTAATAATAACGGGATAAAGCTTGAATATTTTTATAAATATATGTATTTAGTAATGAATGAGGATTACAAATGATAATCAATGGATTAGAAGTTGCCTCCAAAATAAAAAAAGAGTTGAAAAATAAAATAATAGATTTGAACGCTAAAGGAATTGTACCATGTTTAGCAACTATTCTGGTAGGAGAGGATCCAGCATCATCTACTTATGTTAAGAATAAACACAAAGCATGTTTGGAACTTGGAATTTTAACTAAGGATAGAAGAATGCCAAGTACTACTACTCAAAAAGAATTAATTGAATTAATTAAGATGTTGAACATTGACAAATCAATTCATGGGATATTACTACAACTACCAATTCCAAAACACATTGATGAATTTGAGGTTGTTAATACCATAGATCCTAAGAAAGATGTAGACGGTTTGACAAATTTTAGTTCTGGTTTATTATTTAATAATAGAGCAAATCTTATTCCATGTACTCCACATGGAATTATAAAATTATTTGAATATTACAATATTGAATTAGATGGTAAAGATATAGTCATCATTAATAGAAGCAATTTGGTTGGCAAACCATTGTCAATATTATTGTTACAAAGAAATGCTACAGTTACTATTTGTCATTCACATACTAAAAATCTTGATGAAAAATTAAGAAAAGCTGATATTATCATTACTGCAGTAGGTAATAGAAAAAAATTTACATTAAAAAATGAAGATGTTAAAGATAATGTAATAATTGTAGATGTAGGAATATCGAGAGAGAATGGAAAAGTAATAGGGGATGTAGAATTTGATTCGATAGCAAACAAAGCAGCATGGATCACACCAGTACCCGGCGGAGTAGGGCCTATGACAATTACAATGCTTTTGCAAAATACGATTACGGCATCATCATTTACAAACTAATAAAATTGTAGCAAAAATAATCTGCAATATCGAATCTGAAAAAATCTTGAATATACGATAATTAAATTAAGGAAGGAGTGTATTTTTCTGCAAAATAAAAATATTCAATATATAAAAAACAAAATTCGTAAAAAGATCCTAAATAAGAGAAACAACATTCCGGTTAATATAAGATTTGAAAATAGTAATATGATTTTAAAAAATATAAAATCACTAAAACAATACCAGAAATACAATACAATTGGAATATACTACAGCATTAATTCAGAAGTATCAACACACGATCTATTGAAAAACGCATTATCAGAAAAAAAAATTGTAGGAATTCCAAAAATAGTCAATGAAACACGTATTGAATTTTACAGAATAATTGAAAGTGAATATGATCAGATTTCATGGATAAAGGGAAAACACGGTACTATGGAAAATGATTCATCAGAAATAATTTCAGATGATATACAATTAATAATTATTCCTGGTATTGTATTTGATAAACATGGAAATCGAATAGGATACGGTAAAGGATATTTTGATAGATTTTTGTCAACAAGAAGACCAAAATGTGTTGTGGGACTGGCTTTTGAAGATCAGGTGATAAATCAAATTATTCCAAAAGAGCAATTTGATCGGCCTGTAGATATAGTTGTTACCGAGAAGCACATAATAGAAATTAATAAAAATATATAATAAAAATCATTTTAATCTAGCTTTAGATCCAATGTCTTTTCTAAAGTGCTGATCATTATTTCCCCACGAGATATATCTAACTGAAGAGTAAACATTTTGAACAGCTTCACTAAAATCTTTACCTAAAGAAGTGACTCCCAAAACTCGACCGCCATTTGTAACGATTTGATTGTTTTGATTTAATCTGGTCCCTGCGTGAAACACGACTGTATTATTATCAAATTTTGAGTCTAATCCATAAATTACATCTCCTTTTTTGTAATTATTAGGATATCCATTTGCAGCCATTACTACGCATACTGCTTTTTTTGGTGACCATTGTAAAGGAGGTAAAGAACTTAACTTTCCAGATATTGCTGCATCGATATAAGGATATAAATCAGATTGTAATCGCAGTATTATAGGCTGACATTCAGGATCACCCATTCTTACATTGAATTCTAATACATAAGGATCTGTTGAATCTTTTTCAATCATCAAACCTGCATATAAAAAACCTTTAAATTCTTTATTTTGTTTTTTCATGTTTTTTAATGTAGGAATCATAATATTATTCATAATTTTATGATGTAATTCATCAGTGATCATAGGAGAAGGACTAAAACTACCCATACCTCCAGTATTCGGACCGTTGTCATTATCAAAAATTCGTTTATGATCTTGACTAGTTGCTACTGGTATGACAGTATTACCATCACAAAAACCGATAAAAGAAACTTCCGTACCATATATTCTATCTTCAATGACTACAGTATCTCCTGCAGATCCAAATATTTTTTTTATCATGATATCATCTATTGCGGATAATGCATCATGCTCGTCGTGACATACAATAACACCTTTTCCTGCAGCAAGTCCATCTGCTTTAATGACTAAAGGTTGTTCTTTAGATTTAATATATTCAGTAGCTTCTTTATGATTCGAAAATATAGAAAAAGAAGATGTTTTAATGTTATTTTCCTTCATGAATTTTTTTGCAAATGCTTTACTTGATTCCAATAAAGAAGCTTTCTTTGTTGGTCCAAAAATCCTAATATTGTGTGAAGAAAAATCGTCAACTATTCCTTTAGTTAAAGGAGCTTCTGGTCCAATTATAACCACACAGTCTTTTTCTTGCGCAAAAGACCTTAATTCCTGAAAATTAGTCGAAGAGATAGAGAGGTTTTTAGAAGTGCCTCCGTTTCCTGGAGAGTAAAAAATTTCCTTTACGTATTTACTTTGAGATAGTTTCCATCCAAAAGCATGCTCACGTCCACCAGATCCAATAATTAAGATATTGTTACGGTTGTTCAGTGGTAGATCGCTGTTTGAAGACATTGATTGTAAATTCGGAAATTTATATTATTATATTATTCGATTAGATTTTTCGCAAACTATCTATATTGGAAAAATTGAAATTTTTATAATTTATTTGTAAATAATTCGCAAAATTTTATTTTGTAATAAAATATCGACAGATTTAAATCTAGTCTTGACTTAAACGCTATTATATTTACGCGTTACTTTTCTTAATTATTTAAGATTTTAATAAAGTAATTTCACGGATAAAGATAAAATCTTTTAAAATTGTTAACGTTGTAACATCGCAACGTCAATTCTATCCTTGTGAATGAATAGAGTTAATTTTATAGTAGCACCTAACAATATACGATCAGTATTTTTTTAGGATATCTTTCATCAAAGATACCAAAAAAACTTGATACTCGGAGTCATCAAAAATGATTTTATCGAACTTGTTTTCTTTTATAGCATTTGATAATTTTCTTAAGTGAATGCATCTATCTTTACCAGATAAAGTTTTAAAATAATAATATTTACACGTACAATAATCAAGATCTAAATCAACCCAATATTCAGCACTATTTCCTACAACTGTCCATAATTTTCTCTTGCTTGGAAGAAATAGATGTAATTTTACTATATTTGTAGGAAATTTTCTCAATTAGTATTGATAATTACTTTTCTTCCGTCTACTTTAATCTGTCCTTCAGAAAATAATTTGACAGCACGTGAATAAAGTTTATGCTCTAAATCTAAAATTCTTGCTGCTAACCCATCTTCTGTATCATCGTCATACACTATAGTAGATTCCTGAAGTATTATTGGTCCTGAATCAACACCAGAATCCACGAAATGTACAGTACAACCTGATACTTTTACTCCGTATTCAAGTGCTTGTCTTTGTGAATGAAGACCTGGAAAGGAAGGGAGTAATGCAGGATGAATATTCATTATTCGATATTTATATTGGTCGACAAATTCGGGGCTAAGAATTTTCATATAGCCAGCTAGACATGTCAGACCATTAGTTGGTAGAATGTCGTATTTTTCTAAAATTTTAACGATATTTTTATCATAATTCCAACCTTTTTGATTTGTATCTTGGGAAATAATTTCAGTAGGTATATTAAATTTATCTTTAGCTATTTTCAAACCTCTGGCATCAGATTTGTTAGATATAACTACGCAAGGAGTAACATTTTTAATGTTTTTGTTAAAAATGTTAGATAGTATAGATTCCATATTGGAACCCCTTCCTGATATAAGAATGCCCAAGTTTATCAAATTAAAAATTAACATGAATATATTTACATATAATTGTTTTTAAATGTCTTTAATTTTACATAATATTATTTTATAATCTAAATTATGAAAGCATAGATATTAGAAACAATTATTTAAAATACATTTTAAAATAATAAGGTGACATACTCATTAAGATTGTCAAATATAGGATTATTTCTTGAAAATAAATCTACTAAAATTCATTTAGACCCTACAAGATTATCAAAAGAAATAGACTTAGTTTTCATATCTCATGCTCATTCTGATCATGTATATAAAAAATCTAAAAATTTAAAAACAAATATTAAAACACTTTTGTCATATGAAACAAAACAAATAGCACATGCAAGAGGATATACTATAGAAAATGCAATTTATGAAAAAAATGGTTTTCAATTGATTGATTCTGGTCACATATTAGGATCAAGAGCTTTAGTAATTAAAGATAATATTTGTTATACCGGAGATATTTCAACCAGAAAAAGAGGATTTATTAAAGGATCAAAACATATACCTAAAGTAGAAACTTTAATTATTGAATCTACATTTGGAAAACCAGAATACATATTTCCAGACATTAAAGAAATAATACATAAGACTAATGAAATAATTTCACATGCATATAACCATGGAAAACCAGTAGTTTTAATGGGATATGCATTGGGAAAAGCACAATTGTTAACAGATTATTTTGGACATTGGGATCCTTTTATTGTTCATGATTCAATATATGAAATGAATAATATATACAAAGAAAGTGGAATTAATTTAAGAGAAGCTGTTAGTTATTCTGATGCAGAAAAAGAGAACATATTATCAACAAAAAAACCATGGTTATTATTATCACCATTAATGAATGGAAAATCTAAATTTATATCTAATTTGAAGAAGAAATATGATGTAATTACCATAGGATTTAGTGGATGGTCATGTAAAAATGGATATAAAAACATGATGAATTTAGACTATGCATTACCAATGAGCGATCATTGTGATTTTAATGAATTAATAGAAATAGTAAAGAAAACAAAACCAACCAATGTGATCACATTTCATGGATTTTCTCAAGAATTTGCTAGATCATTGAGAAAAATTGGATTTCATGCAGAGTCTATTGAAACATACAAAAGAGAAATTGTTCAAAAACAAAGAAGGTTTTTAAATATAGACACTAGAAGATCATTAGATAATTATTTGTAAACAAATAAAAAAATAAAAAAATGAGGATATTATTATTTTTTCTCCTGATCTCTGAAATAAGGGATAACTTTTTTTCCGAACATTTCAATGCTCTTAAAGTAACCTTCTCCCCAGAATCTTATTATGAAATGGTTAGTTCCGGCTTTTACGAATCTCTCTACCATAGTAATTACATCATCAGCCTTACCTACACCTATTGCAGTTCTGGCTACACTATCAGGTATTTTTAGTGCAGATCTTTTCATTTGTTCCATTAATTCTGGTTTGTTCATAGCATATTCCGTAAAATATTTCCTAAAATCAAATTCAGAATCAAGTTCTATGCCATGAACCTTGAGTAATTCTGGTTTAAATAAGCTTACTTTGACTGCATTTTTCATTTTTTGCCATGCTTCTTCACCATCTTCGGTAAAGTAGATATCAACATCATTTGCAAATTGAAAATGTTCGATATCTCTACCAAAATTCTTTGCATGATCTTTAATAACATTCGCATGATGAGAAAATAATGCAGGAGTATATCCGATTGGAATCCAACCATCACCATATCTAGCACACAATTCAAGAGTTTTTGGCGCTCCAGCGGCAATATATACTGGTGGTCTTGGTTTTCGTATACTTTGTGCCTGAAGGCAAGCATTTACCAATTTATAGTATTTGCCATCATAATCAACACGGTTATCAGGAGTAGATGTGAAAAGTTTATCAATAACTTCTAGTTGTTCCCTTAATTTTGTAACCGGTTTTTTAAATTCAATTCCAAAATCAACTACATTTTGAGCTTCTCCTGCTCCAATACCTAACATACCTCTTCCATTAGTTATTCTGTCAAGAGTAACGGCAGATAAAGCAACAGTAGATGGATGACGCCTAATAGCATCTGTTACACATGTCCCTAGTTCTACATTTCGAGTAATAGCACCGATAGCTGCGAGCATTAACCACGCATCTGTTACAATCGCATTTTTCCATTGAGGTACATTAGTATGATCCATTGCCCAAATAGAATCATAATCCAATCTATCTGCCATTTGACAAGCAGTAAATATTTGAGGTTCATCTAAACCCAATCGAGCAACATTAAGCCCTTGAGTGAATCCAAATTTCAGCGTCATAAGTAATATATCCTCCAGGAATCATTTTTTTGCAACTTCATTACATCATTAATACCATCCAAGTCATTATTACAAGACATTCAAAGTATGAAAAATAATCGTTCTATTTAGCATTTTCTGATGTGGTACGAGTAAAATTAATAATTTTTTCTAAATAGAAAATAATTACCAAGAAAACTTATATAATTAATTAATGAAGTATTCGTAAAGATGCTACTGCCAGCAGAAATAGAAGCAAAATCATTAATACCAGCAATTAGAGCTATTCTTGCAAAAAAACTCATCAATGAATACAAAATGAAGGAAGAGATAGTAGCGAAGGTTCTTGGGGTTACCCAAGCTGCAATTAGTAATTATGTAAGAGGAACTCGAGGAGACACAGAATTAATAGAAAAGCTATCGTCAATTTATGAAGTCATGAGAAAGGTAGATGATATTGCTCAAGATCTAGTAGCCAATAAAGCATATACTCCAAGTACAATGGCGAAGTTTGTTGAATTATGTAATTTTATGAGATATTCTCTAATTATATGTGACGTACATCATAAAATTGAATCAAATATAGATGAACAAATTTGCGAGCTTTGTAAAGATAACTTAATTGGTTCAAAATTTTAATTCAAAACAAAAAAATATTTTTGTTTCCAGATTAATTTGATTTATTATTAGAAATTAATTTTAGACTTTTGTTTATCACATCAGATCCCATAATTGTACCTATTATACCTTTTTTAGCGCAAGTTTCAGTGAAACGTAAACTTTCATCGTTTAAAACTAAATTACCAGAAACCAACAAAGGTACTGGATCGTCACTATGGCTTTTTTTAACACAAGGAGTAGAATGATCTCCGGAAATGACAACCACATAATTGTCTATACTTATGTTACTTATAAAATTCTTTATAAAACGACTATCTATATCTTGAATATTGTGCATTTTACCAATAGCATCACCATCATGACCAAATTCATCTGGCCCTTTAATATGAACATAAATTAAATTATAATCATGTAACTTCTCTGCTGCAACCAATGCTTTTTTTTCATAATCATTTATTCCTCCTGTTTCTATAGTATCCATTCCTAAAATTTTGGAAATACCAATTTCGACAGGCATATCGACCATACATGCAGTATGAAGACCATATTTTTTATTAATTGGCTCATAGTTTGGAAATTTAGTTCCTGCATCTCTAACTAAAATACAGTTCATAGGATTTAGATTACGTTCAACTCTAGATTGATTAACAGAATGATTTTTTGATAATAATACCACTTGTTTAGTGAAATCATTAATAATATTTGCAGTAATTTGTGCAGAATTTTGATTATCCTGTGGTTTACATTCTAATACTTTCATTTGTTTAATATCAGTTTTAGCAATACCTATTCCATTGACTTTGTCATAAGCAGGATCTGTATTAGTAATGTTTTCTGACAATTTCTGTTTCTTGTGCCTGAACCTGATAGTTACTCTATGAGCGATGGTTGGTACTACAGTAACTTCTGCATCTGGATCTTGAAGAACGATTTTTTCATTAAAAGTATTGCAAATGGATTTTGCTTCTTCTTTAGTTATGATTCTACCTGCTCTTCTATCAACAATATTCATGTCTGTATCTACTGTAGCAAAATTTCCTCTCAAAGCCAAATCACCTTCTTTAAAATCTATATTACATCCAATTGATTCAACTACACCTCGTCCTACATACGGAATATTTCTAAAATTATAACCCAACATATTGAAAACTGCAATGTCAGACTGTGGTGCGATTCCTTTTCCGACTGTGATTACTTGTCCCATGCACCCATTTTTCGCTAATAAATCTAGATTTGGAGTTTTGGCTGCTTCAAGTGGAGTTTTGTTTTCAATGGAAGGATGAGGCAAATCACCAATTCCGTCTAATATAAGATACAAGATGTGGTGTTTATTTTCATAATTTTCTTTCATAAAAATAGAGAAAATTTTATCAAATTTATTTTTATTTAATGCAAGTTAAATGATTTTAAAGATATATTCTGAATCATCGTTATAAGAAGAATTATCTGCAATTTTCAAAGTATTGTTAATCTAATAAAATTTTATAGATATAATTGGATAGTGTTTTGGTATCAGATTTCCAATTCATTACATTTATCTAAAAAAAAGAATTTAGGGATAAGGAATTGGAATTGGAATTGGAATATTATCTACATCCAGATGTTTTTTATCAGTTTTCTTTTCTTGTGGAATGGTTACTTGTTCTTCTTTATCGAATTGTTTCGTTACTTGTTCTTCTTTATCGAATTGTTTCGTTACTTGTTCTTCTTTGCCGAATTGTTTGACTAATGGTTTGTCTTTGCCGAATTGTTTCGTTACTTGTTCTTCTTTGCCGAATTGTTTGACTAATGGTTTAGCAGATTCATTATTGTTCTGTTTTTTGTTTACTAATTCTTTTGATAATTTTTTATCTACTTCAATTCTTAGTTTTTGTAAATCGTCGGATGAGGAACTTTGTTTTTTAGCTGGAGTAATACTAGACAATTTCGTAGTAGATACTGCAGATGATCCAACATCGGAAGAAATAAGAGGATCTTGTTGTTCTTGTGTGAGTTTATCTTTATATGTTTGAGGTAAAATGGATACCCAACCAGGATATGGATTAGGTATAGCTAATACACCTTGACCTCCAGTACCATCTAAAGCCACAACGTTGTCATCACTTACATATGAGTTAGATAAAGAATCATTATTATTCTCTGAAAGTAAGATCTTTCCTACAATTTCTGCGTCTGTTGCATTACTATCATTATTTGGATCAGGATCTACTACTATCAAGCCATTTGAAAATTTGCTTGTAACGTAAGCATAATATGGATATAGACCGTTTGTTAGATTTTCTGATTTTATCAAATTCATAGCTTCATTGCTTTTCAAATCTTTAAACCCAAAATTAACTCCATGGCATCCTGGATCACAAGGGAGTGATGCTACTACTTCATGATAATCAGTAGAATTAGGATCAGTGCTTATAATAGATATAGACCCTGTTAGTGTATTTGCAGTAACCATAAATTTACCATCAGTACTTACCGGAGTTTGAACGGGTAGTGCGTGGGCGGTTTCATCATTATTTGCATCACCGTCAAGTAATGGTGCAAGCAAATTTATATTTTCAATCAACTTGCCAGTATTCAGTTCAATAGCACTTATGGTGCTAGATATTAAATTGGAAACATAATATACATCTCCTTGAGGTCTAATACCAGTCGCAATTGGAATAATACCGGTTGAATTATCGTTTCCTGTTTGATCTATAGTGCGTTGTATTGTTCCATTATTAAAATCATAGATAGTAGAATCGGCAGTAAATGCATTTGGTGTTACCATCTTTTCACCATCTGCACTTATCCAATGACCATGTGGATGAGTTGGCGGTTGTCCAGATTCTTGCATGGGAATGATTCGTTTCAAGTCTAGCTTCTGGTCATTTTCATTAAATTCTACTTCTGCTACACCTTGTTCTCCATTCAAAGCAATAAATGAAAGATCATCATCTGGATTTGTAATAACATGAGAAGGGGCTTCACCTACTTCAATAACATCAATTAGTTCTCCTGAATCTCTATCAAATACAGCTAGACGATCATCAAACCACATGGTTTGATAAATTATTTTTTGATCTGAATCAGTCCACATGTTATGAGGATGATTCATATTAATTTCAGGAAGAGATACCTTTTGTTCAACTTCCCATGTAGAAGTGTT
>JBNAIF010000227.1:0-4511 GCA_050043595.1 Nitrososphaeraceae archaeon
AGATTATTTACTTAAATATATACAAATTTAGTACATACTTTTATAATTTTTACATTCAATATAATTCCAAACTAAATTAACAACTTTTTAATTGGCATTTTTTTACACTTTTGATTAAAAAAATGAATTTTTGAGATAAGATAAGATGAAATTGGAGATCTAGTTAACTGTGTATATGAATTGTTAGAGAGTAAAGAACTAAAGTAATATAATAAAAAAATTGATGTTAGTTTGGATAGATATGCCAAATAACTCGTTTATCAGTAGAAACACAGTCTATTCCAACATTCTCTCCGTCTTGTGTAGTCACAGAGGCGTTACAAGGTAAGCCGTTTGTACCGTTATTGATTATGTTGCTTACTAGTTCCTCTAATTGTTGAGAAGGTGCTAAACTTATTTCCTCCAAAAATTCTTCTTCGATTTTAATTAAATTCTCTCCAATAACTGATGGAATAATTTGTGTGGAATTATCAACATTAGATATTCTATTTTGTTCAAATACCACTATATACATTTTTTTATCTGTATCTTCTGTATTCTGTGCATTAACACTTTGCAATATAGTATTGTCATTACTTGTTACATTGAATAAAAATAAAGACAATACAATACCCAAAAATATTGTTGATTGAATGTACATTAAAACAGGCAATAAATTATTGTATAAAAACTTTATTTCTACTTTCTAAATATCTGATTTTTTTATGTTTATTGTATTAGAAAAGTTTAAAGAGATTAATTTTAGTATATGTTACTAATGAGATACTCTAACAAAATAACTTCAATGTATATCATGGCTCTAGTTTTAATTATAGGATATTCTTTAAACGGGATATCAGATATGAATTTTCAAGATAGAATGGCATACAGCCAAGAACGTCATTCGTATATTGAATTAAATAATGAATCAACTCAAAAATTTACACTGCAAAAGGAAACAAAGGAACATTTTAAATTAGATAATTCAGTACCGAAAACAATAGAACCTGGAAAAGATTACACTATTGAAGGGCAAACTACTAACTTGATTCATGATGGAATTATACATCTTTATTACACTTATGGGAAAAATTATACTGCAGAATTTAGTTCCTATTTTATACCAAATGATGTTGCAGATAATTGTAAGCATGAAGCAGGTTCTTCTGAGATCTCTATTAGTTGTAGCCAAGAGGGCGGAGACGTTAATAAATTTGAAATCAAAAACGCAAATTAATAAAATTATACTAATCCGAAATTCTTAAAGAATTCAATTTATCATTAATTGTTTTATAATCTTATTCCTTAGTTCAATATCAGTCTTTTAGATTCTACTGATAAGATTCTCAAGAAAATGATAAATATAATAATACGTTAAAAATAAAACAAGAAACATAATGAATTTCCTGATAAATTATACATTAGTTATTTAGTCTAAAATCATAATCACAAAATAATAGAAAGTAATCTACTTGATCGCTAAAACATAAAAAAAAGTAAAAATTAAAAGTATTATTAATTGATCCTTCTTATTACCTTCTTATTCTTTTTATATAATTTATTTTCAATTAGTAATTTCTATTTTTTTTACTTTCCTTCTCTTTTCAAGTAGATTTCTACATTTATACTGTTCAAATATTTTATAAAAAAATATACAGATTGTCGATGTTCGAAGGTAAAGAGACAATCAAAAAAATACAATTCTGTTGCATAAAGTAAACGTGATTTTGAAACAAAAGATAGTCAGATAGATACAATCAATAGAACTAGAATACCTTATTGGTCTTTCTCTAAAATTTAATAAAGTTGAAGAATTTGGGAGACTAGGAGATTACAATATGATATTTTCTTGTTATTATCCTACATTTTATTCTCAAAAAAATTAGATTTCTAACTCCTGTAAAACCAAGATTTAATCTAGATGTTACTAAATATCAACTAACAATAACAGTAGTAGATTAGCGAATTTATGTATAGGTTATACTACATAATAAGAAAGCTTAGATATAGTTCTCCTTTTGTGATGAAATTATAGGTAAATTTGCTAATTTGTCATAACTATCTTAACCATTTTTATAGTTTAAAGAAATTAAATGTAATAGAAAATAAATAGATGAACAAACAAAAAGATGTGACTAAATATAAAATATTATTCTTTTTGGTTTATTAAATTATAGTTTACTGAACTAAATAAGCAGTTAAATACTTCTATAAGCTACATGAATGTAGACCTATATTGCATTCTCTGTATCAAAACAACAAAAAAGCATACCAGAACTTCCAGAACACCATCAAATCTCCAAAGTCATTGAATCTGTACTGTCGTGTTATCCACAAATATTTTGAGTTTGTTGGTCTGGATTCTGACACATGTTACAAGTTACTGGAAAAGGACAAAAAAGAGATAGAATCTGATATCACCTCGTTTCTTGTATATTTGAGGAATGAACAAAAGAAAGGATATCTGGCTACAAAAAATTACTACAATGCCATAAAACATTTCTATCATATTAACTACGATGATGAATTAAAATGGTCACGTATAAAGATGTATCTTGGAGACGATGATGATGAAAACACAGAAAAAGACAGACCCTATACAATGGAGGAGATTCGTATTTTGTATTCGGTAGCCCATGATTTGAGGGCAAAGGCTATTGTCTCTTTGCTTACTTCTACAGGAATGAGAGTGGAAGGTTTGATAGATCTTCGAGTGGGAAACCTCACACCAATAGACAAATACAACATTTACAAAGTCCAAGTATATGCCAAATCCAAATACAGTTATTTCACATTTTGTTCTCCAGAAGCCCGAAGAGATATAGACAGGTATCTAGAGTATCGAACAAAATGCAAGGAAACAATAACATCCAAATCCCCTGTAATACGAAATTCTTTCAATAGCGTAGGTTCAGAATACACAAAAATACCAAAACCATTGCAGACTTGTGAAGCAGTTTTCAAAATCCTATCTACAATGTTAAAGAGAGATGCATTATTGAGAGGCGAAGGTAGAGATCATGAAAAGGAAAAGAATAGGTATCCAGTTAAGGCTGTACATGGCTTCCGCAAATTCTTTATCACAACTGCTGCAATGAATGGCATGCATCCAGACTGGGTTGATTTGTTAACAGGTCATAAATTACCGGGAGTAAGAGGTGCATACTTTAAACCAACTCCAGAACAATTGCTAGAAGGTACAGAAACAGTAAAAGGCTACAAAGACATCATAGACTCTGTAACAATCAACGAAGAAAACAAACTACGCAAAGAAATCCATGAACTGAAAATCAACCAAGACAAAATGCTAGAACTAGCGGCAAAGGTAGCAGAGGTAGAACAATATATGAAATCTCTGAAAAAGAAATAACTATTCTTCTTCTTTCATTTGCTTTATCAAATTAAAACCATATTTTCGGACATCTGTATCTATAGTAGCAGTTACCAATTGTCTGATGGTTTCTATTCCTTTGTCTTTGTTTTTTGCAAGTTTGTCTAGAACTATCACCTGATCTTCTTTTGTAGTTGCACTAGTATACTCTTTCTTGAGTCTTTCAATACTGTCTGCATCTTCAAACTCTTCTTTTATCTCTTCTTTCTCTTTCTCTTTACTCATTCACTTATCCACTCTGATATTAAATCGGTTGCATTTTTTCTTTACCATCTATTCCCATTACCGCCTTTCTTGCAATTCTCACATCCTTATAATCTTCGTATTTTTCAATAAAATCAGAAACTAGAGTTCTTACTAACTGGTTACGATCCGTAATACCATATTTTTTCCCATCCATATCTATGATATAATCAAGGACCTCTGATTGTTCAACAGGAATATTGATATATGTCCAGTCTTTTCTAGCCATTTTTGGTAATTACGTACATTAACAGTAAGGGCGTATAAATAAATTTAGATTGATTCCTATCTTTGTTTTATATTTACTAATGTTACGAGTAAAAGTACTAGATTTACTATCAAAAATAGTAAAGGTTATATATATTCTTACTATCAACAATAGTAATGGCAAGACCAGATCATGTATACATTAATCTCGATAAAGGGCTTATCGAGCGAGTGGATATACTAGCTGCATCAATTTTTAAACATGGTGCAAAAGTATATTCCGATCGAAAAAAGTTCATAACAACCGCATGTCAAAAACAAATAGATTATGAATTAGAGAAAAATCCGGATTTACAGAAAATCGTTAAGGAGGTACTAGTTTAGTGATCAGCATGCACGCGGAGACCACCAAGCTAGACACCTCCCAAGATACTTCACGTCTAATACAACGTATAAGAGTTTTGAGAGAACTTTGGGAAAAATATGAGAAATTAAGTAGTCAAACACTTGCATCAGCGAATGAGTTGTACAAGTATATTCATTTGTGGGAAATCATTGAGAAAAAGACTACTGATTCAGATGATCCTAGAGAAAGAAAATACTGTCAACAATTACTTGCGGAGGCAGAGTTGTAGATGTCAAACAACGAATCAGATTGCAAGTTCTGTGGAGACACTATTTGGTGGTCTAG
>JBNAIF010000228.1:0-2903 GCA_050043595.1 Nitrososphaeraceae archaeon
TAAAAAATGGTAATTTTACTCTTAACCCATCTAATGAACCATCTATTTGTGAATGTACAGTTCCATGTGAATAAATCAAAAATAAATTACATCTTTTTTAATTCAAAACTTTAATTACTTATTTTGAGTTATCAGAAAAAATTTGTAATTCTATATCTCCAATTAAAATAGCCATCAATCAAAGCATTAATAACTTGATTTTTATAATTACCAAATTTTTCTTTATTATCTAATTTTGGAATCAAATTAGTATACATTTGAAAAGTAAAGTTTAGTTTTATAAGATTATTTCATATTTTTGCAGTTATAAGTCCGTTGCCTGGTCATTATACTATGTATTTGTGTCTGTAAGTATATAATTGATTAATTGATTAGTTTAGAATTTCTAGTTGCTGTCTTCTTGTAGTTCTAAAGATTGTTACCAGATTATTCAAACTCTAACTGCAAAATTAATTTTCATGTATTCAAATTACATTTATTTTTTTTAATTTGTCCTTTATTTCGGTATTGGAAAAGAAATTAATTTAATATTATATTAGTAAGTCTTATAGAGGGCTTCGAGTATTGAATGTAATTATGATAGGTAACATAATATAATAATGTTTTGTATCTCAATAATGAGAAAGTGAGAAAGAAATTAATTTATCATTATATTCGTAAACGCTCAACGGGAGATAGTAAATTGTTTTTGACACAAATTTGTAGTTAAAAGTTATTATTAAACGAAGAAATGATTATTGATACATGTATAATATACTTGAAAAAAGTTTCTTTTTATTTTGTTTTTGTGTAAAGATATTATGATATCGGATATCTAATCTAGATATAATATAATATCGGATAATTTTAATGTTATTTGGAACTATTAATATGAAATCATTTTGTAGTTTAAAAAAGTATTTTCAAAATAATTATAATTTTTGATATAACTTTTAATGCTTTACTTTATTTATAATATTAATGCAAGAGATGACCAAAGATGAAATCCATAGTTTTCTTTTACAAGGGACTTTTACGGGGAAACTAGGAACAATTACCAAGAATGGAAGACCACACATAGTTCCAATTTGCTATACTTTAGATGATGAAAATAATATTATTTTTAATACAAATAACCAATCAGTTAAAGTAAAAAATATCCAACGTAATAATAAAGTTCGTTTATGTGTAGATGACCAAACTCCTCCATTCTCTTTTGTCATTATTGATGGTGTAGCAGAAATAATTAGTGATATACCCGCAGAAGTTTTCAAATGGACTAAAATAATAGCAGCAAGATATATGGGTAACGATAAAGCCGAAGTTTATGGTAAAAGGTATAGTTCAGAGGGACAATTACTCTTAAAAATAAAACCAACCAAAATTATTGGACAAAAAGACGTAACTGAATGACAATAAATCAATAAATTTGACTTTTCATATTTGTTTATCTTTTTTTCATGATTATAACTTTTAATAGGCTCAGGATAGTAAATTGTTTTTGACACAAATTTGTAGTACTATATCTTGATAAAACTAAGAACTGGTTTTTTATATGTACTCATTTTTTTTATAACGTGGTTTTAGAAAAAATAATATACAAATAATTTTAATATAATAGTACAATCTTGATTAGTAAATAGGTTTCTTAATTTGCTGCTATCTCTGTCGCAGTAGGCTTCTTCAATGACGACTCTAATTTAGATATAGTTACTGCTAACACTAACTCTGACCAGATCTCCATATTCCTGGATGATGGTGCAGGCAATTTTGACACATCAACTGAATTTGGTGTTGATGGAAATGGACTAGTTTTTGTCGCAGTAGGTAATTTTAACTATATTAATCAATAAATATATTTTGAAAGTTAAATGTCATTTTATATAACTCTCTGGACCTTCAGTCACCAAGGAATAGAAAAAATAAAGGATTCTCCAAAGCGTGCAGATCACTTTAAACAAGTAGCAGAAAGTAAAGGAGTAAAAGTCCATGATATTTACTACACATTTGGACAATATGATGGAGTTGGTATTGTGGAAGCACCTGATGATGCTACATTGATGTCTGCTCTGTTGTCTGTAGAGAGTGAAGGCAATGCAAGGACTGTTACTCTTAAAGCATTCAAATATGAAGAAGCAAAGAAAATAATAGACAATTTATAGATAGAGAAAAAATCTTTTAATTTAATTTATTTTTTATTCATATATTTCCATTTCCAAATTAATATAATTACTTCTAGTTATCTACTTGTGGCTAGTCGTTTCATCATGATTTTGATTTATCCAATTTTCATGGTTACTTAAAATTCATACAATAAAAACAAAAAACTTATTATATTATGTTACCGATTCCAATTACATGCAATATTCGAAGCTATCTAAATTTTCCAATTTAGTTGCAGAGCCCATTTAGTGAATAATTAGAGATATGAATAACCTATTCTCTAAAAAAATAAACTGATTTTTAAAAGTTGAACAAAAAGCAATCTAGGATAGTATAGAAAAAAGATTATTCCGAAATTTTATAGATGTTTTTACAAGATTTTTCATAGTAATATATAACATGGAATGTTCTAACCAACTTCATAAATAAAACGTCCTGTATCTTTTGACATGCTTAAACTAGAAATATGGAGTATATTGTTATTTGCTACAGTATTGTTGATTCCAGCAACATCATTAACATATGCACAACAATACAATGATGTCTATTATGATGATGATAGATACTATTACGATAATAATGAATACATTTATGAAGAATATTATTATCCACCAAAGGACAAAAAGATGAAAGAACCACCAATGCTTTTAGTAAAGAAAGGAGTATTATTTTGCGATGATATAGCAAATGGAAATGATATAACATGTGTTGTTGAACCAGACTCTATTCTCTTTCCAGGACCGGATAGTGGTAGATATGTA
>JBNAIF010000229.1:0-4233 GCA_050043595.1 Nitrososphaeraceae archaeon
CCGGAGCCGGTTTAGATGTATTTGAAGTAGAACCTCCTACAAATAGTAAGCTAGTACAATTGCCAAATGTAATATGTACTCCTCATATTGGTGCACAAACTAAAGAAGCACAAGAACTTGCGTCCAATGTAATCGCTGAAAAAATAATTCAAAAATTTCATGAATTGTAATTATTTTTGAAATCTATGTTTTTATGTTTTAGATCAATTAGTAAACAATAAAATAATACTGTACTTACCGTCGTAAGATATCATTAATTATATTTTTATTACTATAGAACTACAATGCATTTTTAATATTACTACGAATATATATAATATTATACCTGAATATTAATAAATATCTTAATTATTTTACGTTATTTTTTGATAATCTTTAAAGAAATTATTGCGTATAATTTCAAAATTTGTAATAATATTTAATCGAATTGAGTCGGATTTGTATTACCAGGTCAAATTATCTGTTTTGCAGAAAATTTCATATTTTAGCAATAATAATACTACAAATTAATCGTTTTGATATTTATTTATCGTAATTATCTTATTTATACAAATTAGATAAAAGTAATTCCTTACTATTTATCATTACTATTAAATTAAATACTGATTAAATAATTCATAGAATTACAACTACAGTTTCCTCAAAAGTAAACATAGATAGAAAGACGCAAAAAACTATTGAAACTGGTTTTTACTATAATACACTTGACAATAATATAGGAAATATGTAGAGAATTAAAAATTTGTTTGGTCACAAATAGATGTATTTTTTTAAAAAATAAACTCTAAATGAATTCAAATTTAATTTAAGAAAAATCAACAAAAATTAATTATAAACAGAATAAAAAATTAAATAAGAAACAAGTATTAAATAAAAAAATTTATTTTGATGACTTTCGATATTGCTATCATAAATATCTTTATTTTGTTATAACAAAATTATACATATTTAGAAATTTTTTGACTAGCACAAGATTCATATATATCCAAGAATTGCTTTCATTTCGAGTTGACTAAATTCTCTACTCTTCAATTTCTTCTTTTATGTATTTTTCAATGTTTAAAGTTCTCCTTTTTTCATTTCTTATCTTTACCGAAAACCAATTAACTGAATTAGATCATCTCTAGTTATTACCATTAATAGTCTTGTAAAATGATTTAACATTATCATTAGTTTCTCATTTGCAAAAACTTCATCATTCTTAATTACGTCTTTAAATGATCTATGCAGTTATTTTAAGTCTAAAAAGCTATAATAAATCTTACTTTCCTTAGTTTTGACAATTCTGAATTTTCCATATATTTAATAAACTTAGATATATATTTTGAAGAATTAAACTCTTCTAGAAACTTCATCTTCTTCCAACATTCCAACAGTTTTTTTCTGCTGTATAAATTTAGATTCATTTTATTTTTTGACTAAGATATATTACGTATAGGTTAAGTCCGATTGAGTAATTTGGATTATATTGTATAGTTCCATAGTTATGTTTTTCAACTTTTCTAATTTCTTTATATTTTGACTTAAACTAGAACTAAATTGACCGAGTGGGATTTGTATGTTCGGTTCGAATCCTCTGTTTTGCAGATTTCATATTATAATAATAACTTCAAATTAAGTATTTTGATGGTTCTTAGTCAAATTCAAATATATAATGCGGTCACCGGGATTTGAATTCATCGAGTATGGAAGGTCAGTCATCACTTTTAAATTATAATAAAATCAAGATTAAAAATACATATGATTCAAAGTTCTTACTGATCTGATGTTTGGAAGTGAACTCTAATCAATGAATAATATTTTCAGATAAATTGTTGATTACTAAACTAATTTCAAAAAAATCATTTCAAAAAATGATAAAAATTCATAGTAATAAAGAATACAAAAAATTAATTTTCATATTAATTCTTTTATATTATTATTTTGATATAAAATTACTCTTTTTTATGGAATTTCAATCGAGTTCTAAAATAGAACAAACTTCTAGTAGAACATTCCACTCCGGAATGATCTACGATAACAAAGTTCTATAACAATTTTATAGTCAATCTTTGAATTATTTATATATCTACAATAATAAATTCAAGAATTTTCTATGAATAAATTTGCATTAATAATAACTGTTAGACGAAATAAGTATAAGACTTTTGTTCTAAATGATGATTAGATTAGCAAATGTTATAAAAGAAGATTATAAAATTTAAGGAAGATGAAAAATATAGTTATTATATCTAGTATTATTTTCTTATTTGTATTTTCTATTGGTTTTGTATATGCTCAAGAAAATGATACCGAAACTAATGATATTGAAACGTTATTTGATAAAGGTAATGAACTTACTTCCTTAGGCAAATATCAAGAGGCGATAGATATATCTGATGAAATACTCAAGCTTGAGCCAAATAATAGCATTGTGTTAACATACAAAGGATCTATGTTATATAAATTGGGTAAATATCAAGAGGCGATAGAATGGCATGATAAAGCATTAGAGATTGAGCCAAATAATACGGCAATACTATTATCAAAAGGTTCTATACTATATCAACTAGGTAAATATGAAGAGGCGATAGAAGAGTATGATAAAATACTTGATATTGAACCATTTAATGCGGTTACACTATCTGATAAAGGACATTCACTATATCAACTAGGTAAATATGAAGATGCTATACAACTTTTTGATAAAATTTTGAGAATATATCCAAATTATACTCTTGCATTAGAAGGAAAAGGTACAACACTACTTGCATTAGGTAACAATGAAGAAGCATTAAAATCATATGATGCTGCATTGAAGATCGAACAAAATGATAAAAAGGCGTTATTTAATAACTCTATTTTATTATACAATAAAGGATTAACATTGTTTAAATTAAATCAATATAATGAAGCTATCGATTGGTATGACAAAGCGTTGGAGTTAGAACCAGATTATGTTGATGCGTTAACTGGTAAAGGATCTGTATTATTATTTTTAGGTCAATATAATGAAGCTATCGATTGGTATGACAAAGCGTTAGAAGTGGAGCCAAATAACGTCATTGCATTAACAGGTAAAGGAGTTACGCTTGGAGCTTTAGGAAAATATCAAGAAGAGTTAAAGACATATGACAAAGCGTTGGAGTTAGAACCAAATTATGTTGATGCATTATACAACAAAGGTCAATTACTATCTTCTTTAGGAAAATATCAAGAGGCGATAGAATTGTTTAACAAAATACTTGATAGTGATTCAAGTGATGTAGGTGCGTTATCTGCTAAAGAAAACGCATTATCTATGTTAAATTCAACTAATATGGTAAATTAATTATTAAATTACAATGTTACCGTATATTCACATATTTTTTACAATCAAGAAAATCTAATTGTATGATTTTTTTATCATAGAAATATAGATATGAAATCATATGTAATAAATTGTATTACATATTATCGAAATACTTTGAAATGAATAAAATGTTTTGAATATATAACATAATATATTCTAACTATTATAATATTTCTCTTATATAAAATCGATATAACTTAATCCGTGGTACATAATAAAATCGAGGAATGGATACGAAAAGGTGAGGAATTGGTACTAAGACGTTGGTCTGAAATACGTGATACAGGAAACGCATTGTTAGAAGGAGCTTTAGAACTAGAAAAAGCCATGAAAAATGGTAATAAAAACAATACTTCAACTAGTAATCAAACTAGTGTTGATAACCGTTTTTTAGTTCCAAATATTTCAAATAGAACTATAACAAATCAGGCACCAACTCTTTCTGACATGGTAGGAGCATCAATCCTTAGTGATTTACCCACTTCTAGTAATGATCAAGTAATACAAAATGGTACTCTTGCTAGTACCCCAAATCCAGTAATAAGTCCAGAACTTCAGACAAACATTGAAGCAGCAAGAGAAGCATTACTAGGATTTAATCAATCATTGGCAGAAAACAACATTCTCTCTGAAGTACAACTTGCTAATACCGCATTATTGGGAGAATCATTACAAACTGGTACATTACCAGGAATACTAGGTTTAGTTGCTGGTCATGATCAATTATTAATGTCACAAGATAATCTAGCATTAAGTCAACAAAATACACTTGCTAATGCAGAACTAGCAAGACAATCAATGGTAGACACATTACCAGATCTGTTCGGATTAGTAGGAGGAACTGATCAACTAAAACAATCACAAGAGGGTGTTGCTTTAGGTATGCAAAATACAGGAAGTGC
>JBNAIF010000230.1:0-2677 GCA_050043595.1 Nitrososphaeraceae archaeon
TTTTAATTTAACTACATCTGGTCTACTAAAATTACCACTTATAACAGGTATAGCGTGAGGAGGTAATTTTCTTCCAATAGTATATCCTAAAACATCCCAATCTATAGCTGTTTCTGATTGACACTCTACATTAAATATGTGTGTACCTTTTCTATTTTCAATTATATGATTTCCCCATTTTGGAGTTCTTCCACAAATAGCTGACCATGCTGCAGCTTCTAGTCCATCTGAATTACCACATGCACTTAATACTGAATTACAAAATAATACGTTACTAGATTCTGTCGTTACAAAGTGTTCTCCTCTAAGTGGAAGCCATCCTACCAGGTATGGCGTACAAGACCCAACAATATTAACACCTGCTTCTTTAGTTATAGTCAAATATTTATTATTTTTATCATAGAATTCTTTTGTAAGATTTAAGGGCTCATATACATATTGATCACACGGAGCTACACACGTTTGACATGTACATTTTTTATCAAATTCTCCAATTTTTATTGTTTCATCATTACATAAAAGCATCTTTGAAAAAATTTCATCATAATTATCTGAATCTACAACATCTAAATATGGATGTGCACCTAAATATACTGTTGCTTTCGTTACTTCGCATAACTCTTCAGCTCCCAAAGCTTCTGCGTATTTAACGATGTTTTTTAATGCTACCTGTTTAAATTTCCCCATTTCTCCAGCTAACATTTTTTTTTCGTAATCTGTTAATTTAACCATCATTTTCTCCTTTTAGTCTAATAAAACTTCTGCACTTATTTCAACATCTAAATCGCCCCAAATTTCAGCTCCAACCGTTTGCCTAGCTGGCGGATTATTAATTGAAAAATATTCTTGATATACTTCATTCATTTCATCAAAACATTTCATAGATGATATAAAAATATTACATTTAATTATGTCATCCATTGTTAATCCCATATCCTCTACAATACCTTTGATATTTTCTAGAACTCTTCTTGTTTGTTGTTTAACATTACCTTTTTCAACTTCACCAGTTTCAGGATTAATTGATATTTGACCTGAAAGATAAGCTATATTATTACCTACACTTACTTGTGCAATCGCACCATTAGGTATAAAAGCCTTCTTAGAAGCAAACTTTCTTTTCATCATCTACCTCCACGTTATTGTATATAATTTAAATTACATTATAGTTTCTTTGCAAAAAAATTTGTTAATCTTTTTATATTGTATTTTCATAATCATGAAATTTATTTCATTATAACTCTACAATAAAACGTTGTCAATATTTTTTTATAATCGTGAAAAAAATTCATAATCGTAAATTTTTATATTTGCTAGAATAGAAACAAAAAATAAAGTTATACTATTATTAATTATTTTTACAAATATATGTATATATTTTTTTAATTAACTTTGAAATTTTATTTTCAATATCTTTACATTTATAAAACATTGTGATATTCTAATTAGAGCATTGGGGGCGGTTATATGATAAACAAAGTAGGATCTAATATAAAAAAATTGAGAAAAGAAAAAGGAATTACTCTTCAAGAACTTTCTAACAAAACAAATTTATCGACAGGGTTTTTAAGTCAACTTGAAAGAGATATAAACAGTCCTACTATTATAAATCTTCAAAAAATATGTAATGCACTTAACATAAATATGACAGATCTATTATCCACATTAGATACAGATAAAATTCATGTAAAAAGAAATGATAGAAGAGTTATTTTTGAAACAAACTCAAACATAAGATATGAATTAACATCTGAAGGAAATAGAGCTTTGAAGGGAGTCTGTATGATTGTAGATGATAATTCTAATATTAATCAATCTTTTAAACACAATTCTGATGAATTTGGTATTGTTATAAAAGGATGTTTAGAATTGACAATAGACAATACCTCATATATTTTAGAAAAAGGTGACTCTATATATATTAAGGCAAATACTGAACATAGTTTTAGAAAATTATCTGAAGGCGAATGTGTAAGTTATTGGACTTACCATGCCAATAATGATAACATAGGGTTAGTGTGTTAATAATATTTATATATAAATTATCCTCTATTTTATTGATGATTGTTATACACATTTTTGTATAGTAAAACATACGTAAGGAAAGGAAATATCTAGCTATATAACTTAATTCTTATTACAATAATAAATACTAAATACCAAAAATAGAAAATAATAATCTAAATTATTTATTTTTAATAATTAACACATATGCTAGATTAACATATAAACATGAATATTATTCTAACAAGACCCTCTCTTGATATAAAAGAAAAAGTTTTAGACTATTGGAATGAATTTAAATCATACAATGAAAGTTTATTTGACGATGACAAAGGAATTCAAATAGATACTTCATACGAAAAATGGCTTGAAAAAGTAACTAATGATACATGTTTATCTACTGTTAGTGAAGATTGGGTAGTAACAGACACTTTTTTTGCTGTAAGAAAAACAGATAATAAAATAGTAGGAATGTGCGAATTAAGGCATTGTACAAATGATGTAATAAAAGATTTTGGACAGATTGGATATGATACAAGACCTACTGAAAGAAAAAAAGGTTACGCAACTGAAATGGTTAAAAAATTATTAGAAGTTGCACTAAAATCCAATATGAAAGAAGTATTTATATCGGTTGAAAATACTAATATTGCATCTATAAAAATTATCGAAA